>NZ_JBFAET010000109.1:0-1302 GCF_040642095.1 Streptomyces sp. NPDC020362 | reverse complement strand
CGGGTTCGGCCCTTCCTCGCTGTCGTGCGGTCTCACGGCGGTTTCGGCCCTTCCCCGCTGCCGTGCGGTTTCACCGTGGTTTCGGCCCTTCCCCGCTGTCGTCCGGCCTTACACCGGCTTCGGGCTTTCCTCGCTGTCGTCCGGCCACACCCCGATGTGGTCCGGTTCCAGTTCCAGTGCGACGCGGTCGCGCATGTTCAAGGCCTTGGTGTACTCGGCGGGCAGCTGGAGGCGGCCGGCGCGGTCGAGCATGGCGTACTCGCGGGCGACCACCGTCTCGTGACCGGTCGTGGCGTCCACCTCGCTGCGCCGCAGTACCTCGGTGGAGGTGCGGCCGTCGCGGATGGCGACCGTTCGGCGGACCTCGCCGGCCACCGCCTGGTCGTGGGTGACGATGACGATCGTGGTGCCCAGGGTCTCGTTCGCCGTACGGAACGCGTCGAAGATCTGCGCGGCGGTGTGGGAGTCGAGTTCACCGGTGGGCTCGTCGGCGAGGAGGACCGCGGGAGCGTTCGCGAGGGCCACCGCGATGGCGACGCGCTGCTGCTGGCCGCCGGACATCTCGTGCGGGTGACGATCGCGGCAGTCGGCCACCTGGAGCAGCTCCAGCAGTTCCAGGGCGCGTTCGGCGCGGGCGCGGCGGCGGGAGCGGGTGCCGGAGAGCTGGAGGGGGAGGGCGACGTTCTGGGCCGCGGTCAGGTAGGGGAGGAGATTGCGGGAGGTCTGCTGCCAGACGAAGCCGACGACCTCACGGCGGTAGGCCAGGCGGTCGCGGGCGGTCATGGTGAGCAGGTCGCGGCCGGCCACCCGGGCCGCTCCGGCGGTGGGGGTGTCCAGGCCGGCGAGGATGTTCATCAGGGTGGACTTGCCGCTGCCCGAGGCGCCCACCAGGGCCATCAACTCGCCTTCGCGGACGAGGAGGTCGAGGCCCTGGAGAGCCTGTACCTCGATGCCGTCCGCGGAGAAGATGCGGACCAGGCGGTCGCAGGTGATGAGGGCGTCGTGGCCGTAGGCCGGGGTGTTGCGGGTCTCGGTGACCTGGCCGGCGAGGTCGGCGAAGGTGGGGTTGCGGGTGCGGGTGCGGTTGTGGTCGGTGGTCATGAGGTCTCCTGTGTGGGTGCCCGGTGCTGCGGCGAGGCGGGGAGGGGGTCGCTCATCCGCGCTCGCGGGGGTCCCCCCACTCTCGGCTTCGCTCGAGCGGGGGGACCCCCCCCTCCCGCCCCCGCCGCCCCCTCCGCACGTCGGCCCGCCGCGGGGTACGAGCAGGGCGGGGGGCGGGGGGGGGGGGCTGCGGTGGCGCGG
>NZ_JBFAET010000108.1:0-31718 GCF_040642095.1 Streptomyces sp. NPDC020362 | reverse complement strand
GGTGTCCGTCCGGGAGGGTGTGGATCATGCGTGCGACCGGAGCGGTCTCGCCGTCGGTGATCAGCGCGGTGAGTTCCGGGGCCCACCCGTCGAACTCGGCCGCGATCCGAGCGGTCGCGGCGGCGGCGTCGGTGAAGTCGATGCCGGCGATCCACTCGGCCGGGCGGTTCAGCTCGACGTAGGTGTGCAGGATGTTTCCCGCCTCGCGGTGCGCGACGATCCCCTTGCCCGGTGTCAGCGCGTACATCGCGCCGACACCAACTGCCTTGGCCGTCGCGGGGTGCCGCTCGTCGACGTCGTACAGGTAGGTCTCTATGAACGTCGTCCCGATGTACTCAGGCTTGGCGTCGGAGAGCAGTGGACGGACCTTCGACCAGGCGCCGTCGGCACCGACCACAAGGCTGCTGGTCACGGTCGAGCCGTCGGCGAAGGTCAGCTCGTGCTGTCCGTCACCGAGGGACCGGACATCGGCGACCTTGCGTCCCCACTGGACCGTCTGGTCGGGCAGGGAGTCGAGCAAGATCCGACGCAAGTCTCCGCGGAGCACTTCGGGACGCCGCGCCGTGCCGTCGTCGGGCTCGTCGTGCAGCAGATTGCCGTGCTGGTCGAGCACGCGCAACGCCTCAGCGCCTTCGTGGATGATCGCGCGGAACTCGTCGGTGAGGCCGGCGTCGGCGAGCGCACGCTGCCCGTCGTTCTCATGGATGTCGAGCTGGCCCCCCTGCGTGCGGGACTTTTCCGAGGGATCGGCCTCGTAGACCGTTGCGGGGATGCCGTGGACGTGCAGGGCCCGGGCGAGGGTCAGGCCGCCGAGGCCGGCGCCGACGATGGCGATCGGGTGGTGGCTGGTGTTCATGGACTTCCTCGTTCCCCTGCGGGCGGAGCGCCGGGCACCTGCCCGAACACTTATATGGACCGGTGTTCCATAAGCAGTATGGAACGCGGTTCCAGGATGTGTCAAAATGAGGTCATGCCACGGACACGAGGAAGAGCACCCGATGGGAAAGGGCGTGCCGACGCCCTGTCGCGCGAGATCATCGTCGGCGCGGCTGTTGCACTACTGGACGAACTCGGCGAGCGGGGACTCACCTTCCGACTGCTGGCCAAACAGCTGAACACCGGACCCGGTGCGCTGTACTGGCACGTGACGAACAAGGACGAACTCGTCGCCCTGGCTGCCGATCAGGTGCTCGGCCACGCCTTCACCGCGGTCGCGGCCCCACACCCCGAGGAAGTCGCCGGCGCCGATCTGCGCGCGCTTGCCATCGCCGTCTTCGATGCCCTTGACCGGCACCCGTGGGCAGCGTCCCACGTCAACGCGCCGCCCACGCTGGCGAACGCACTGCACCTGCTCGACCGCATCGGCACCCTTGTCGCACGAACCGGGCTGCCCGCCGAACGGCAGTTCGCGGTCTCCACCGCGATCTCCTACTACATCACCGGTGTCAGCGCCCAGATCATCGCCCCACGCACCACCGCCGATACGACCACCAACCGCGACGCCTTCCTCGCCCAGACCGCCGAACACTGGGGAAAACTAGACCCCGTCGACTACCCCTTCCTGACGCGCACCACCACGGACCTGCGCGACCACGACGACCGCGACCAATTCACCACCGGCCTCGACCTGCTCCTCGACGGCCTGAACACGACCGCAAACCCACGACCGCCCGCATGATGCCGCGCTTCAGGCGGTGCAGAGTCGATCGTTCGACCGTCCGCGCCGCCGTACACCGTGGCGAACTTGTGCGCAGCGGAGTTTGACGGCTCATCTGCAACTACAGCAGCGCCAAGAGCCGAAATACCCCGGGCGACGGCGTCTTCACCCGGGCTCCGGCCAGGCCCGGAGCCCGGGTGTCACGCCGGGGCTGCGGCCGCCTCACCCTGCGGGGTACGCGGGCCGGGCACCGTCGCCCGGATAGCCAGGTCCAGATCGAGGCGGCTGTTCATGTCCAGCTCGAACCGGCCGTACGGATTCACATGGGTCCAGAACAGCGGCGGCAGCGCCCGCCGGTCCGCGTGGGTGAGCTTGTCCGCCCACTTCGGATCGGCCAGGACCTCCTGCATCAGCAGCGTGTTGACGTGCACTCACGCGGACTGGAGCAGGTGCAGTGCGAGCATGCTGACCTCCTGGGACTCCTTGTCCTGCCCGGTCGGATCACCCTCCTTGCCGTAGAAGAGGTCGTTGTTCGCGGAGTTCCAGTTCTCCACCACCTGCAACCCCTCGTGGATCTCCTGGCGCATCTCGACGTCGGCGAGGTAGTCGCAGACGAACGAGGTCCGCACTGCCCGGCCCAGCTCCTCGATCGCCCGGTACGTCGGGTGCTTGGGCCCGTCCCGGGTGAACCGGCGCAGGACCTGCTCGGCCTCGGCGGTGCCCAGGCGTAGGCGGTGGTGTACTTGACGATCTGGTCGTACTGCTGGGCGATCAGGGCCCAGTCGATCGTCTTGATGGAGAGCACCGGGCCCAGGCCGGCCACTGGTCGTGGTGACCGACGGCCGGCCGGTACAGCCTCGCCGGGCCGATGTTCTTCAGCCGGGGCATCAGCTTGAAGTCGAGCGTGTGGGCGACGGCGAACCCGACGATGGAGGCGCCGTGCGTGTCGGTGTACTGCCGGTCTACCTCCATGTGGTGCAGTGCCGCAGCACGCCCTCGATCATCGAGGCGACCTCGGAGGCCGAACAGGACTTGAGCTGGGAGTAGATGCAGACGGACTTCCGCTCGACGTGCCAGTAGATCATCACGCCGGGCCCGCGGTAGCGCTGGTGCCACTCGGTCATCAGGTTGGAGGACCAGGCGCCGAACTTGCGGCTGTCGGAGGCGCACGCGGTGCCGGTGCCCCACCACATCTCGTCCCGGACGGCGAAGGTGGCGTCCACCAGATTCCGCAGGGCCGCGCGCATGTTGGCCCGGTTGACGAACAGGTGCCGCACCCGCCGCAGCGTCGCCTCGCTCTCGCTGTGCTTGCCTGTCACCGCAACCCGCTTGATCCCCATGTTCGTGCCCAGGCCGAACAGGACCAGCAGCAGGCGGCGCCGCAGCACATCCTTCGACAGCATCTCTCTGGTGGCGACCGAGGTGAACTCGGCGATGAAGTCCGTGTCGAACTCGGCGTACTTCAGGATGTCCAGCAGGTCGATGGTGCCCCAGCGCCGCTCGATCCCGCCCTTGACCGCCCCCAGGCTCTCCGGCTCCTCCTGCTTACCGCGCGGAGAGACGCGAATCCACGGCTCGCCGTGCTTCTTGACGATCGCCACCCCGCCCGTCGTGCCCTCCGCCAGAGCCTGCTCGAAGCGGTCCAGCGAGGTGCGGAGCTTGCCTTGCAGGGCGGCGATGAACTCCCCGGCGTCCTGCGGCTGCCCCAGCGCGGCGTAGTGCACGTCCCGGTTGTCCTCGAGTCCGCCGACAGGTCGTCCTCCGGGTTACGCCACCGGTTCGCCCCCACCACCCAGATCTCCCGGCGCCGCACCGCGTCCCGAAGCGCCACCAGCACGCACAGCTCATACGGGATGCGCTCGACACCTCCCTCGTCGTCCACCACCGCCGCCGGCCAGTGCTCGGGCACCACCCCCGCAAGCGTCACGCTCTCCGCCGTATCGAAGAACGCGCCCTCCCTCAAAGGCTGGTCCAGGTAGCGCTGGAGCAGGTCGATCGCGTCCATCACCGGGACGGCGTGCTTGAATCGCCGTTCCATAGGGTCGGACGCTGAGCCGGCACAACCTAACCCCGAGCGATAACGGCAGATGCGCGACGAACACGGCGCGCGTGAGCACCGCTTGGTGCAGTTCAGCGCCAAGCGGGTCGGCTGGTCCCGGTCAGGCTGCCGGGGCGGTCAGGACGGCCTTGGCCGCCAGCCGGAGATTCCTGATCATCGGATTCGGGTCGCCCTTACGGCTGACCAGGACGACCTGGCTGGGGGGAGCGCCCTCGATCGGGACGGTGACGAGGTTGGGACGCAGTGAGCTGCGCCGATCGCCGACCGGTAGCACGGCGATCGCCCTGCCACTTGCGACGAGTTCGAGCTTGTCCTCATAGCTCTCGATCGGCGGCACGCCGGCCCCGAGGATCCGGTAGGAAGTCCAGTCCGCGGTCTCGAACGCGCACGGCGCCGCCTCCTCGCCGGCCAGTTCTTCCGCGGTCACCGACGCGCGGTCGGCCAAGGGATGGCCGCGCGGGACCACGAGCATCCGGGGCTCCTCGTACAGCGGGGTGGTGAACACGTCGTCTGCGGCGAGCGGCAGCGGGGCCCGCGCGATCAGGGCGTCGACGCGCTTGTCGGACAGCGCCCCGACGTCGCGGCAGCTCAAGTACCGGGTGGTGATCTCGGCGGCCGGGTAACGGCGGCGCAGTTCCCGTACGGCGGCAGTGATCACCAGGTCTTCAACGTAGCCTATGGCGATTCGTTCAATCTCGGCTTGTTCACGCACGGCCAGCTCGGCCTGGCGGGCGGCCTGCAGCAGGGCTTGGGCCCGGGGGAGGAACCTCTGGCCGGCCGGAGTGAGCCGGGAGCCCTGGGGTACGCGGTCCAGCAGTCGTGCGCCGAGATACTTCTCGAGCCGTTGGATCTGGCGGCTCAGCGCCGGCTGGGCCACGTGCAAGTCCGCGGCGGCCCGGCCGAAGTGCTGGTGCGCCGCCACCACGGTGAAGTAGCGCACCAGCCGCAGTTCCAGGTCCTGCCCGAGATCGTTCACCCTTCCAGCGTACGCGTCATGCCGTTTCGGAATGATCAGGTTGCCGAACCGGTCTTGGACGGCCATGCCGTCCTGGGCCTTGACTGAAGGAGCAACGTTTTCCCAAGAAGGCGACAGACGCGATGAAGGCAATCCAGTTCCACGAAGCCGGCGGGCCGGAAGTTTTGCAGTATGACGAGGTACCGGTTCCCGAGATCAGCCGGGGCGAGGTGCTTGTCCGGGTGCACGCGGCGGGCATCAACCCGCCGGACTGGTACCTGCGCGAGGGGATGAAGGTCATGCCGGCCGAGATGAGGCCGGCGCTGGAGTTCCCTCTGATCCCCGGAACGGACATGTCGGGCGTGGTCCAGGCGGTCGCTCCGGACGTGCTGGGGTTCGCCGTCGGTGACGAGGTCTTCGGCATGCTGCGGTTCCCCGGATTCGACGGCCGGACGTACGCCGAGTACGTGGCCGCGCCGGCTTCGGACCTGGCTCACAAGCCGGCCGGTATCGACCACGTGCAGGCGGCTGGAGCGCCGATGGCCGTGCTTACGGCCTGGCAGTACCTGGTTGATCTCGGCCACGACGTGCCGTCTGTTTTCACCGGCCAGGTGCACCAGCCGGTGCCGATCACGCCAGGGATGACCGTGCTGGTCAACGGGGCCGCCGGTGGAGTGGGCCACTTCGCGGTGCAGCTGGCGAAATGGAAGGGGGCACACGTAATCGCGGTGGCCTCGGGCCGGCACGAGGAGTTCCTGCGCAAGCTCGGCGCCGATGAGTTCATCGACTACACCAGGACGCAGGCCGCGGACGTGGTCAGCGGTGTCGACCTGGTGATCGACACCGTCGGTGGCCCGGACAGCTCACGCTTCCTGACCGTGCTCAAGCGCGGCGGCACCATGCTTCCGGTGTTCTTCGCCCAGTACGACCCGGAAGAGACGGCGAGTCTGGGCATCACAGTCTCGAACATTCAGGTGCGTTCCAACGGCCTCCAGCTCGCCGAGATCGGGCGCCTGTTCGACGAGGGCAAGCTCCAGGTCGGGGTGGACAGCACCTACCCGCTGCCCGAGGCGGGCAGCGCACACACGCGAGCCGCGCAGGGCCACCTCCAAGGCAAGATCGTGCTGACGGTGGTCTCGTGATCGCCGAACTCCAGCAGGCGGTGGCGAACTACGCCCACGCCCTGGACGAGCTGAATGTGCCCGAGCTGGAAGCGGTCCTGACCGAAGACACCACCTGGACCTTCACGATGCCCGGACAGGGAGTGCTCGGTCCGGTCACCGGACGCGCGGCGGTGCTCGACTTCATCCGTGACGGGCACACGGCCCGGACCGGAAGGGTGCGGCACCACCTGGGCAATGTTGTGGTCACGACGACGGACGATGCCACCGCTGAGGTGCGGGCCTATCTGGTGCAGACGAGGAACACCGGCGAGAGCATCCAGATGATCTCGACCGGGGTCTACACGTTCGGCCTGCGCCGGTCCGACGGTGGGTGGCGGATCGCTGAGCTCACCCTGACGCTGGACAACGCCTTTTAGGGCGGGGCCAGGCAGTGTGTCCGGCGGATCATCGGGTGCCTGCCGACGGCGCCCGGGTACCGATTGGGCCGACGACGAACAGCACGGCCCTCTGTAGGGAGATGGCCAGCCGGTCTACGCGTTGTTGAACGCCAGCAGGTTCGGCTACCCACTGGCAGATCGAGCAGGCGGTCGGGGACAGCCAGAATGGTGATGGCCTCTCCGACGGTCGCGGGGTCAGATCCTTCGACGTGGAGAGCAGGTAGGCGGCGAGTGCCGCCACATGTGCCGCGGTCTGCGAGGTGCCGACGCCCGTTGTGTTCACCCTATGGGCCCTCGGCTCCGGGATCGGGGCGTGAGTAGTGGAGGTGCAGGAAATCCCGGTGAGATTGATCTGCACACCGGCGATCCGCGATGGTGAGCCGCAGGCGTCGGTCTGGCCGCCTCCACGGCCGGCACCCGCACGGACAAGCCGCTGCTGACGTTCAAGCAGATCGCCGTGGTGGTCGCGTGGACGTATGGGTGAAGCGGCCGGACGGCGCCGACTACGACGCTCCGCACATGGCCAGCGCGGTTCGCGCCAGCCCGCGCAGCCAGGCGTGGGCGTGGTCGGTGTCGTAGCGCTGATGCCACGACAGGTATATCGGTGCCGACGGCAGTTCGAGCGGGAGGGGGAGCACGACCAGGCCGAGGTCGGCGACCGCTGACCGCGTGGTGGCTTCGGGGACGCTGATCAGGAGATCGGAGCCGCGCGCGAACTCCAGCGCGGCCGCTTCCGTGGGCGCGGTCGCCACCACGCGGCGGGTGAGGCCGAGCCGCGCGAGGGCGTCGTCGAGGGCATTGCTGAGGTTTCCACGTCGCGAGACGGTGACGTGCTCAGCGGCGGCGTACCGCTGTGCGGTGACGGTCCTGACGCGGGTGAGGGGGTGCCCCTGCCTCACGACGATGACGAGGCGGGTCTCGCCCACGTTCTCGGCACGGATGTCCGGTGCGCTCGGGCGGTTGGCGTTCGCCTCCAGGTCGACCTCGCCGCGCCGCAACTCGGGGGTGTCGATGCTCGATTCCGCGACGAAGCGCAATCGCACGCCCGGCGCCTGTCCGCGCACGGCCGCGAGCAGTGCGGGGCCGCCCAAGGCGACCAGGGAATCGTGCCAGCGGAGTGTGAAAGTGCGCTCCAACGTTGCCAGATCGAGTTCACGGCTCGGTGCCAGCACCCCCTGGACCTGGTGCAGCAGCTCGTGCACCTGTTCCCGGACGGCGATCGCATACGGCGTCGGGGTCATCGTGCGGCCGGTGCGCACCAGGATCTGATCCCCGGTCGTGCGCCGGATTCGGCCCAGACTCCGGCTCATCGCGGGGGCGGTGACGTGCAGGCGCGCGGCCGCCCCGGCCACACTTCCCTCCTCCAGCAGCGCGTCGAGCGCGGCGAGCAGGTTCAAATCCAATTGCATGTGAGTAATCCTAGCCGTGCCTGACATGCATTTGAAGTTAATTACGGGGCTGCATACCGTTGAGGCGAAAGCGCAAGAAGTAACGCGCAGTTCGGCCCTCGACCGGCCTCAACACCCCTCTTCACCCGGGAGTACCACCATGTCCAAGACGCTTCAGACCACTGACGTCGCCGCCTCCGACGCCGACCTGCTCGCCCAGACCGCGAACGCCGTGCGCGCGGCCGGTTCGGCGCTGCGCGAGCGCTTCGGCGAGGTGGTCCGCTACCAGACCCGCGAAGAGCTGATGCGCGCGCTCGCCGCCAACGACGACACGGCCCTCGATATCCTGCGCCCCCGCCTCACGCGCCTGCGCCCGGACGCCGGCTGGGTGGAGGACGAACTGGACGGCGGGGCGCTGCCGCCCGGCGAATGGTGGGTCGTGGATCCGGCCGAAGGCAACGTCAACCACCTGCACGCCCTGCCCGAGTGGGCGGTGACCGCCACCCTCGTGCGTGAGAACCAGCCGGTGCTCACCGCGGTCCACCTGCCGTTGACCGGCGAGACCTACACCGCGCTCACCGGCGCGGGCGCCCACCTCGACGGCCGGCCGCTGCGCGTCTCCCGGACCGCGGACCTCGGCCTGAGCATCGTGGCCACCAGTCAAGCCCGGCCGGACGAGGACGAAAAGGTCGTGCGGCGCGTCGGCTCCTCGATCACCGCGATGCTCTTCGACGCGCTCGTCGTCCGCACCGCCGTGCCCGCGACCCTGCACCTGCTGAACGTGGCCGCCGGCCGCATCGACGCCTTCTGGCAGTTCGCCGGCGCCCGCGCGGACCTGCTGCCCGGGGCGCTGCTCGTCACCGAGGCCGGCGGACAGATCTCCGACGCCGAGGGCCGCCCCTGGACCCCGCAGAGCGAGAGCTTCCTGGCCGCCGCGCCCGGCGTCCACGCCGAGGCCGTCGCCACGCTCTCACGCTGACCGCGCACCACAACCTGCACGCACGGAAGGACCAGATCATCATGACCACGATCGCAGTTCTCGGAAACGGCCGCGTCGGCGGCAACCTGGCCACAGCCCTCACCCGGGCAGGGCATGAGGTGACCGTGGCGGACCGCGCGCCGGGCGCCGCCGCCGACGCTGCCCGGACAGCCCAGATCGTCATCAACGCCACCCCGGGTGCCGGCTCGCTGGACCGGCTCGTCGCCCTGCGCGAGGAACTGCGCGACAAGATCCTCGTCGACGTCTCCAACGCCACCGTCGACGGACCGGACGGACTGCCCGCCGACCTGATCTACCCCGGCTCAAGCCTCGCTGAGCAACTCCAGGAAGCGCTCCCCGAAACGCGCGTCGTCAAGACACTCAACACCATGCTCTTCCCGGTGATGACCGCGCCAGCCACGCTCACCCAGGCGCCCGACGCCTTCCTCTCCGGCGAGGACCCACAGGCCAAGCAGACCGTCCGTGAATTGCTCATCAACCTCGGCTGGCGCAAGGAGTGGATCACTGATCTCGGCGGGATCCAGACCGCCCGCGCCACGGAGGCCGCGATACTGTTCGTACCGCACGTGATTCGGTCCAGCGGATTCGCGCCCTTCGCGATCTCGATCGCCCGCTGATCCGCACACAGTGCACCGCCCCCGGCGGGCCCACATCCAGAACGGATACGACAGCGCAGCCAGGGCCAGCGATTCAGCGCCGGACGGCGACCCGTGGCCACCCTTCCCGGGGCCGTCGGCCTCGCACCGAGGAATCGGCCCACCTCACGGCGGACGCGGTTGCGGAGCTGGTTGCGAATCTGCCCGCCGATGCCCGCGGCGGCCGCCGGCACCGGCCTCACACTCGCCGATCCAAGTGCGGGTGCGTGTGCATGGCGCTGGCGCCGGACGGCATCACGGTGCCGCTGAAGTCGTGACCTGGCATCGATGGTCAGGCTGTTCTGGCCGTAGCCGTCCGCGCCGGGGCCGTCGCCGCGCAGCGGGCTGAAGTCGACGTCCAGGTGCGGGTCGTACGCCTCGGGCTCAAGGCCGAGTTCGTGGGTGGAGTACTCGCCGAAGCGGCGGATGTGCTCAGTCAGGTACGGCGAGATGTGGGCCAGGTCCTCGGGGTCGACGACGTGGCCCTCCTCCTGGAGCTGGCGCACGAGCTCGGCGATGTCCAGGGCCTTGTGGAGGATCACTGCGTTCGTGGGCAGAGCGTTGAATTTCGCGGTCTTCTCCTGCTCGACGGGGTCGTTGTCGGTGATGACGCCACCGTTGCCGAAGCCGATCCACTGGGAGGAGCCGTTGAACGCCTCGACCTTGTTCGTGGCCGCGGTGACCCGCCGGCGCAGTGGGGCATCCGAGAGATGGCGCAGCAGCCGGACGGTACGGATCACACGGCCGAGCTCACGGAAGGCGGTGCAGGTGGCGTTCTTGCGTGAGCACGCGCGCAGGCGACGCAGCAGCGTGGAGGAGATGGCGCCCTGGCGTACGGAGATCGCCACCCGCATCAGGTGCCGGAACTGGGACTCGATCAGGTCGAAGTCGATGACGTTGCGGCCCGGCTCGCCGAACAGGGCATCGATGTGCACGTACTCCGTCTGCTTCGTGGGCCGGTAGAAGGTCAGTTCCTTCCAGTTCCGGATCCTGGGCATCAGGTCGAAGCCCAGCAGGTGGGCGAGCGCAAAGACAGGGAAGCTCTGGCCCTGCGTATCCGCGTGCACCGTGGTCGGCTTCACCTCGGAGGTGTTCTTCAGCAGACCCTCGATGATGTAGACGGCCTCCCACACCCCGCACGGGATGAAGTGCGTGAACGGCGCGATGTACGTGTCCGAGATGTGGTGGTAGGCGATGCCGCCCGGCTTGCCGTACCGCACCGAGGTCTCGGACAGCAGGTTATTGAGGTAGGTGTCCATGTGGGTACCGTCCGCAGCGACCGCGGAGCCGTCGCCCCACGCCTGGGAGATGTCCAGGCGTGCGTGAGCGTTGACCAGGTCGGCGATCGCCTCGTTCAGCGTCGGGATGGAGAAGGGCCGGTTCGCGGCCAGCGACAGCTCGTGTCCGGTGACGCCGGGGATGCGGCGGGCGGCCTCGTAGGGGCCCATGTTGGTGCCCTTCACGAACGTGGTGATCACGTACCGGCCGAAAGGGTCCCTCAGCTTCGGCTCGTTGCCGGACGCCGGGCCGAAGCGGCGCCACCACTCCACCCAGTATGCGGTGCGGGAGATGATCCCGATTAGCGAGCGCTGCGGCATCCTCGCCTTGATCTCCTGCTCCAGCACCCTGGCCGAGGCCCGCTGCCCCTCGGTGCGGACCTTCGCTGCGAGCGCGTCCAGCGTGGTGAAGCCCGGGAGCTCCAGTCCGGCTTCGACGACCTTCTCCAACGCGATGTTGATCAGGTCCGCCGGGCGATTCTTCGAGACCGCCTCACTCCGCATCACGGCCTCGGCGATCTTCCGGGCCTTCGCCTTGTCGTACGACAGACCCGTCCGCTGCCGTACGGCGGTTCGCTGTCGTACGGCGGTTCGCTGTCGTTCCGCCGTACGGTTCACCGCCCTCGGCACCGTGCCTTCCGGCAGGTTGACCGCGCGGCGAACGAAGTCGACGACCTATCGGGGATCTCGTCCAGCTTCGGGAAACACCCCATGCGCTGATACGACTTCGGCGCGAGCAGCTGAGCCAGCAGATGCTCGTCACAATCGGCACGGGCAGCAGCCCACTCGACCTCGTCACGGCTCGGCGCGAAGAACAGAAGCAGCTCATGCGCGGTGATCAGCCGCTTGGACCGCGGATACGCGGTCCTCTCGATCGAGGTCACAACCCACCCCGCCCCGGACGACATCCAACGTCACCACCAACGACGCTGAGCCGAACGGGTGACGGGCGGACCCGATCAGGAGGTCAAGATCATTCCGTGGCGGGTTTCTGGCGTATCTGGGTCATGCCCCGTCACAGGGTCACCGCAGGGCGGCGCTTCAGCTGCTCCCTCAGCATGCAGCCCAGGGTGGGCGGGGTGGGGCGAACCCCGCCCCGGTTCACATCGCGGGGTCGGCGGGTGTGGGCGGCACGGTGGTGGTGAGGGCACGGATGCCGGTGTTCTGCGAGTAGACGAGCAGGCCGATCGTGATGGCGCCCATGGCGAGGGCGAAGAGCGCGTGACCGAGGGCGGAGGTGATGGCCAGGCCCAGGGCGCTCATGGCGAAGTGGCTGCCGATCCGCAGGGCGATGAGCGCGAGGACGATCTTGCGGGTTTCCTTGCCCCGCCACAGTGCCTTGGCGAGTTTGAGTCGCTTGCGCATCATCGTCAGTGAGATGGTGATGTTCGCGGCCAGCAGGAGCAGCAGTACAGGCCATGCCGTCGGGAAGGCCTTGAGGATGTCGAAGGCGGCTGCGAGTACACCTTCGAAGGCGAAGAACCAGAGCGGGAGCCGGTAGTCGGCGGGTGCCAGGCCGCTGGTGTCGGTCGTTTCGGCCTGCGCGGCTTTCCTGCTCAGGATGTTCATATTGCCCCCCCGTGGTCCGTGTGTTGATCGTCAGTGTGCTCGAGGGAGGGGCACACGGGGCAGGGCCGCAGGTCATCTATGCCGTGTGACAGGTGTCATGCGCCAGCCAGGAGGTGGCCGCCACGTGCCTGCTCCTGAAGGCCCCGTGCCGCAGGACATCGACTTCGGTTTCCCCCGCATCGACGGCAGTCGACTTCTGGAAGCGAGAGGAGAAGGCACTCCCGGCGGTGCCGGAGCCCGCCTTGGTGCTGGACCTGATGGCAGCGCTGCAGGAATCGGTGCCCAAGGCCAAGGTCTCCCGTAGTGGAGATACCGGCCCGGCGACGTGATGAGGCCGCCTTGGCGGCCGCATGCCGGCCGGCAGGTCAGGGTGGACCGGTCCGGCGTCGCCGCCAGGGTCCGGTCGACTGTCGTGGCCAGGCCTGAGCACAGCTGAAGACGGCCGCCGGGGGCACGAGGCTTTTGTTGCCCGGGGGAGCGTGGGTCGGGTCCGTCGGTGATGACGTCTATGTCCATCTCGCCGGCCCAGGCGGCGACGGTCGGGCGGTACCAGGAGCCCCACGCGAGGAAGGCGATGCAGCCGTCGAGGGTGAGCTGGTCGGCTTCGACGAAGTCGAAGTGCTGGAAGCCGTCGGTCAGTAGAGCAGCTGTTCCTTGTACCAGGGTGGCTCCAGTCTCGGCAGCATCCAGGAGGAGCTGGGCTTGCGCAGGGCTGCGGCTCGAGATCCGCCGGTGCGACGTGGCGTGCCTGGTGGTGACGACACCAGGCCCAGCACACACTCGCTGTTCCCGCCGGGCCCTGTCAGGGTGGCTGGCATGACCCATCGCACCACTTTGATCACTGGCGCCACTCAGGGCATGGGCCGTGCTCTGGCACTTGACCTGGCCTCACGCGGCGGCACCGTCCTGCTCCATGGCCGCAACCGCACTCGCCTGGAGACCGTGGCCACCGAAGCACGGGCCACCAGCCCCGACGTCACCATCCGCACTTACCTTGCCGACCTGTCCGACCTGGACCAGGTCCACGCGATGGCCGACCGGATCCGTACGGCGGAGCCGCACCTCGACGGCCTGATCAACAACGCGGTGGCGGGCGGTGGCACCGAACCGCACAAACGCGAACTGAGCCGCCAGGGCCATGAACTCCGCTTCGCCGTCAACCACCTCGCCCCCTACGCTCTCACCCGCGATCTGCTGCCCCTGCTCACCGCCTCGGCTCCCGCCCGAGTGATCAACGTCGCCTCGATGGGCCAGGAGACCATCGACTTCGACGACGTCATGTTGGAGCGGGACTACGAGGGTCTTCGCGCCTACTGCAGAAGCAAGCTCGCGATGATCATGGCGACCTTCGAGCTGGCTGCCGAGCTCCGAGGCACCGGAGTCACGGTGAACGCCCTCCACCCGGCCCACCTGATGGACACAGAGGGCGTCCGCGCTTACGGCCTCACCCCCGTCACCAGCACGGACGAGGGCGTCCGTCCGACGGTACGCCTGCTCCTCGATCCGGAACTCGCCACCACTACGGGTCGCTACTTCGACCGGTTCAGCGATGCACGCGCCCATGAACAGGCATACGACACCAAGGCCCGTGAGCGCCTGATGAAGCTGACGCACAGCCTGATCGGATAGGACCCCATAACCAAACCGTCTTCGAGACCCGCTGGCTTGGGCCGACGACGCCTCCTGGGCCACCACGGCCGTGACTGACCTGCAAGCACTGCCCAGCACCTGCAGGCGAGCCGTACGGTGACAGCCGCCGGCACTCACCCGGGCGAGTGCCACGCCTGAATCGCTGACGGCGTGAGCCGGCCGGCGTAGAGCCTGAGCGCCCGGACAAGGACCTCAAGCCACAGTCGGCTTGGGGTCCTTGCGCTGAACAACCGCTCTCGCTTCGCGTATACAGGGCTACGAGTGTCTGTGATGGCGGAGAGGGCAGGATTCGAACCTGCGTGGGCCTCTGGGGCCCGACCTTGAGGCGTGCTCGCTGGTCCCCGATCAACCACTCCGGGCACCTCTCCTCGTTCCCGGCCCGGGTGGTGTCCGGTGCCGTTCACGTGACCAAGAGTGGCAGCGTCCTCTGACGGGGCGCTGATGAGCCGCTGACGAGCCCGGCAGCCCCTGGCGCAGCTGCGCTGTTCAGGCGTTTGCGCATCCGCGGTCCTCTGCCATGGTGTGGTGGTGCTCGCCTTGCCGGTGAACTCCGGGAGGGGCGGCCCACCGGTGCCTGCCGACGGCTCCGCTCCGACTGGGGGCGCGCCGCAAATGGGGGCACTGCAGCCTGCCGGGCCAGTCGGAAATCCTGCACAATCCGGTGACGGAAAGGGGTGGTTCGGGCAGCATCGAACGTCGTGGCTGCTCTTCGTTCCTGTCGACTGGAGGCTCTTCGGAGCTCCGCCGGACGCCGTCTCACACGCTCACGTGGTCGCTTGAAGACGAACGGGGTCTCCGAGTCGTACGACTTGGAGTTCAAGTCGAAGCTCTACGGCGGCAATGACTGTGCCAAGAAGGACCTCGCCGGGGATGAGGCGAGCCTGGCCAACACCGCCGGCGGGATCCTGCTGCTCGGCGTTGCCGAGGACGACCAGGCCCGCGCGGCCGGGCCGACGGGGTCGCGCTCAGCGACCGCGAAGTGCTGCGCATCCGCAGCATGGTGGCCGACCTGGTCCACCCGCTGCCTGCCTTCGACGTCCTGCAGATCGAGGACCCTGCCAAGCACAGTCACGGCTTCCTCCTGATCGCGGTGCCTCGCAGTCCCTCCGGCCCGCACGGGGTGCTGGTCAACGAGGGCCTGCGCTACCCCAGGCGCAACGGGGCCAGCATCGTCTCCTTGTCCGAAGCCGAGGTCGCGGCCGCCTGCCAAGACCGCTTCGCCCGCCGTCAGACCCGCCAGGACGACCTGGTCCGTTACGAACGCGAGCTCATCAACCGCCTCGATGCCAGTACCAGGCGTACGCCGTCGTCACGCTGGTGCCCGACCTGAGCGGCGACTTCACCCTGGACACCAAGACCCTCCACGCGTTCCGCGGGGAGACGCTCGGGAAGGACCCGCTCGTCATCCCGCGCGGAGCCTGTGTCCGTCACGCACCGGTGGGCCGCCGCCTGATCGCGCATGGCGGGCGGGAACCGGCGAAGGCCGGCTGGGTCGCGTGCGAACTGCATCAGAGCGGCGTCGGCGCCTTCGCCGCCAAGGTTGCCAACCACTCCGACCTCGCCCGGCCGGGCCAGGTGGACGAGAACACCACCGCCAGCCGGATCGAGGATGAACACCTGGTCCTCGGCAGCTGGTTCGGACTCCGCCTGCTGGCCCGGCGCGCCCGCGACCGCGCCGCCGGCGGCTCCGCCACGGTCCGCGCGACCATCGTGCCCGTCACCCCCGACCTCCCGGCCGAACTGCACCACCCTCGCGGTTTCGGCGGAACGCTCGGCACCCACCAGGTGACCGAGCCTCCCTGGGCGACGTCTCTCTTCGACGTCGACGACCTCGCCGAAGACGGGCCAGCCTTGATCGCGGCCACATCCGTCCTCGCGGTCGGCCTGATCCAGCACTTCGGCTACCCGGAGACGCTCCAGATGACCACGGACGGCCTTGTCCGCAGCCAGTGGTGGAGTTCGCAGCTCTACGGTCGCCACGTACAGGAGTGGGCCACGAAGGCCAAGGTGGACGCGACTCAGGACACCATCGGCTGAACTCCAGGAGACCCCGTCATCTCGATCTCTTCGGCCGGAGCGAGAGGTGACAGGCCTTCAGCGTGCGGCGGCTGCGTGCTGGTCGCGGGTCGGGGTGGACCGCGTTGGGACGGCTCGAAGACGGCAGTTGCTGGGTGGCCGCGTGTCCAGGAAGAAAGTGAGCAGGCCCGGCGAGGTCAGTCGGTCACAGGCTTGGCTGCGTGGCGTCGCGGTCGAGGGTGGTGAGCCACTGGGTGACGACGGCGTCGATGAACTCGTCGGTGACGTGGCGGCGGTCGAGGAAGAGCCGGGCGAGGACGGGCCCGTAGAGCAGGGTGTACTCGTCGTGGCTGATCTGGATCCCGGAGGGCTCCAGCAGCTTGTTCAGGGCCGCGTGGCGGTCGTGGCCGATGCGGACGAGGGCGCGGGCGCTGTCGGGATCATGGTCGGCCTGGGCGGTGACGGCCAGCACCGCGGTGCGGATGGCGGGGTCGCTGATGCCGTCGCGCAGGCTCTTGAGCCATGCGGTGGCCACGGTGCGCACGTCACTGCCCGGCTCGGGGTAGTTGCCCAGGTCGGGGCCTTCCAGGATCAGGTCGAACAGGAGCGCGGCCCGGTTGGGCCAGTGCCGGTAGAGCGTCTGACGGGTCACGTCAGCCCGCTCGGCCAGTAGGGCGTAGGTCAATCCGGTGGGCCCGAGCTCGGGCAGCAGTTCGCGGGCGACGGCCAGGATGCGGGCGCGTGTGCGCTGGACCCGCGGGTTGCTGAGGGTCGGCTGGCGGCGGTGAACGGGCTGCTGCTCCATGTCCTCACCCTACCATCAATCACACATAGCGTGTGATTGATGCCACATCTTGAATCATGCGCTGTGTGTGATACACAGGAAAGGTAATCACACGCACTGGATGATTCATGGCGTGTGCGGTTCCTTCTCCTCAGGGAGTGCCTGATGTCTACTGCGATCACCTTCTCCGAGTACGGCGGGCCGGAGGTCCTGACCCTGTCGGAGGTCGCCACCCCCGAACCCGGTCTGGGACAGGTCCGCATCCGCGTGCGGGCGGCCGCCGTCAACCCCATCGATGTACGGATACGCGCGGGCCTCATGCAGGGCGCCTTCCCGGTGAACTTCCCGCAGGTGCCGGGCTGGGAAGTGGCCGGTGTCGTCGAAGCGGTCGGCGGGAGCTCGGGCTTCGCGGTCGGCGACGAGGTCTTCGGGGTCGCCTCGGTCGGCGGCTACGGCGAGCACGCACTGCTGCAGTGGCCGTTCGCCAAGCCGCAGGAGCTGTCGTTCGAGACGGCGGCCGCGATGGTCACGGTCGGCGAGGCCGCCTACCGGGCGCTCAAGCACCTCGGCGTGCAGCAGGGGCAG
This sequence comes from Streptomyces sp. NPDC020362, assembly GCF_040642095.1. Taxonomy (NCBI): domain Bacteria; kingdom Bacillati; phylum Actinomycetota; class Actinomycetes; order Kitasatosporales; family Streptomycetaceae; genus Streptomyces; species Streptomyces sp. NPDC020362. The sequence continues at coordinate 14,582 of NZ_JBFAET010000108.1, read as the reverse complement.
ACGCTGCTGATCCATGGTGCGGGCGGCAGTGTCGGCACTGTCGCGGTGCAGCTGGCCGTGGCCCGCGGTATCACCGTGGTCGGCACGGTGGCCGACCAGGACATCGAGCGCGTGGGTGGCCTGGGGGCGGTTGCTGCCCGGTACGGCGAGGGCTGGGTGGACCGGGTCAAGGCGGCCGCCCCTGGCGGTGTGGACTTCGTCTTCGACGCCTCCGGCGCGGGCGTGCTCGCCGGCTCCGTCGCCCTGGTCGGCGATGCGGGCAAGGTCATCACCATCGCGGACCCGTCCTTCGCTCAGCACGGCGTGCGGTTCACCGGCATGGACCCGAAGGATCGCTTCCCGAAGGCACTGCCGCAGCTGGCCGACCTGATCGCCGCCGGCAAGCTCGACGTTCCCGTCTGGCGGGCGTACCCCCTCGGCGAAGCCGCCCAGGCCCACACCGACATCGAGGCCCGCCGCAACCAGGGCAAGGTCGTCCTCCTTCCCTGACACCAAGCCGCCGTGAGCTCAGCGGGGGCCGCAGCCAGCACGAACCCACAGCTGACCGCGACTCCCGCAGCCGGCCATAAGAGACGAAAGCGAAAGCCGATGGCAGCCTGCACGTTCCCGCCGCTGAGGGCGGACACGGACCTCGCAGCCGCCTTCGAGGTCCTGGGCCATAAGTGGAACGGGGTCATCCTCCACACCCTGGCCGCGCGCCGGCGCGGTACGGCGAACTTCTCGCCGCCATCCGCCCCATCGGCGCCTAGTACTCCAGCTGAGGTTCGATATGTGTCATAGGAATGTTGCCCATCGTCGCTGGGTGGTGGCATCGCTGGGCGGTGTGCTGGTGGTGTAGTACTAGGCCCGCCTCGGAAAAGACCCCCATATCGATCACGGTAGGGGGTCTTTGGCACCCACGTTTGACACCAATCCTCTGGCTACCCGCTCTTGCCGTTGGCTAGAGGCGCGTCGCGGTGCGGACGAGGTCGGCGACGGCTTTGGATCTGCTGTGTGGTGGCCAGGCGATGACGGTCGTGACAGCCGGTGCGTCCGGCACCGGCACCGTCGCATGATCGTCGCGCAGGTGGGCTCGGAGGGACTCGGGTACGACCGCGCAGGCCCGTCCGAGCGCGATCAGCTGGAACAGCTGGGTGTGGTCGCGCACCTGCGGGCCAGGTCCGTCCGGATAGCCCCCGCCCCGTCGAGGCCAGCGTGGCAGGGGCAGGTCCGTCTGGGTGGTGACCTCGGCTATCGACATATGGGGTCGGTTGGCCAAGGGGTGCCCCGCGGGCAGGACCACGACCTGCTGTTCGGTGTGCAGGTCCTCGGTGTCGAGTCCGGCCGTCGTGTCGAAGGGCCGCTGGAGCAGAGCAACGTCGGCACGCCCGTCGCGCAGCAGCCTTTCCTGCTCGCCGGGCCCGCACAGCATCACCTCGACGGCGACCGCGCCGGGCTCGGCGGCGTAGGCGTCCAGCAGCTTCGACAACAGTTCGCTGGACGCTCCGGCTTTCGTGGCCAGCACCACACCGGGCGGTTCGGCAGCTGCGCGGCGGGTGCGGCGCTCGGCGGCTTCGACCGCGTCGAGTGCGGCCCGGGCCTCCCGCAGAAGCACCGACCCGGCCTCGGTCAAGGCGACTGCGCGAGCAGTGCGGTGCAGCAGAACCACTCCGAGCCGCCGCTCGAGCTGCTGGATCGCCCGCGACAGCGGTGGTTGCGCCATGGCGAGCCGCTGCGCCGCCCGCCCGAAGTGCAACTCCTCCGCGACGGCGACGAAGTATCTTAGCTCTCGCGTCTCCACCGCGTCATCGTATCCGGCGCTCACCACGACCGATATCCGTGCGGTATCACCGCCCACCCAGTCGGTCTTGGACGTCCCACCCGAGTCCGCACCACGCTTGATGACATGAGTGAACAGACGATCGCGCTGGTGACCGGTGCGAACAAAGGAATCGGATACGAGATCGCGGCGGGCCTGGGCTCCCTCGGCTGGCGAATCGGCGTGGGCGCGCGGGATCAACAGCGCCGCGACACCGCGGTGGAGAAGCTGCGCGCAGCCGGGACCGACGCGTTCGGCGTTCCGCTCGACGTGGCAGACGACGCAAGTGTGGCTGCCGCGGCCGAGCTGGTTGCCGACCGCGCCGGAGGGCTCGACGTCCTGGTCAACAACGCCGCGATCACCGGCGGTATGCCGCAGACGCCCACCACGGTCGATCCCGCGACCGTACGAGTCGTCGTGGAAACCAACGTGATCGGGGTCATCCGCGTCACCAACGCGATGCTGCCCATGCTGCGCGGCTCGGCATCGCCGCGGATCGTGAACATGTCCAGCAGCGTCGGCTCGCTCATCCTGCAGACCACGCCCGGCATCGACATGGGCCCGATTCCCGCTGCGTACTTGGCGTCCAAGACCTTCCTCAATGCCGTCACCGTCCAATACGCCAAGGAACTGAGCGACACCAACATCCTGATCAACTCCGGCTGTCCCGGCTTCACCGCCACCGACCTCAACGGCTTCCAGGGCGTCCGCACTCCCCACCAGGGCGCGGCGATCGCGATTCACCTCGCGACCCTGCCCGACGACGGACCGACCGGCGGATTCTTCGACGACGGTGGAACAGTGCCCTGGTGACAGGCTCACCGGCCCCTAGTCGTCCAGCTGATGTTCGTTGCTGGTGTGGTGGGAGGGGCTGGCGAGACGGGACGGCCACCCCTATTCATCGCGGTTTGTGACGTCGACGAAGAGTTCTGCGGTGGCCGTTGGCCACACTTTAGACCCTGGCGGGGCCGAGAAGTTGTTCAGGGAGTTGATGGGGCGGGTGGCCGGCCGGTTCGGCCGGGTCGAGCCGCGTCGGACCGCCGAGCGGATGGTGCGCGGGCTGCTTGCCGCGCTGCCGCGTAAGAACTGCTGGACGATCGCTGAGCAGGCCGGGGACGCCTCCCCGGCGGTGATGCAGTCGTTCTTGTCGCGCGGCGCGTGGGATCACGACGGGGTCCGGGACGACGTGCGGGACATGGTCGTCGAGCATCTGGGCGGCGGCGGGACGCTGGTGCTGGACGAGACCGGGGATGTGAAGAAGGGCGTGCACACCGCCGGTGTGCAGCGGCAATACTCCGGCACCGCCGGTCGGATCGAGAACACCCAGGTGACAGTGTGCGCGTCTGGGCCACGCCGGCCGGGGCGGCGTTCGTGGACCGCGAGCTGTACGTTCCGCGGTCCTGGGCGGACGACCCGGCCCGGTGCGCCGCGGCCGGCCTGCCGGGCGACCTGGAGTTCGCGACCAAGCCCGCGCTGGCGCTGCGCCTGGTCGAGCGGGCCCTGGCCGTAGGCCACCGACCGGGCTGGGTGACGGCCGACGAGGTCTATGGCAGCGACCCGATGCTGCGTGCCGGTCTGGAGCAGCACCGGATCGGCTACGTCCTGGCCACTGCACGCTCGATGCGGATCAGCATCGGCCCGGCCCGGATCCGCGTCGACGACCTGGCAGCCGGCTTGCCCGAGTACTGCTGGCAGACCCGCAGCGCCGGGGCCGGTGCCAAGGGACCGCGCTGGTATCAGTGGGCGTACCTGCACCTGGACGAGCTCAAACCGCCGGAGCACGGGCGGCGCTACCTGCTCATCCGGCGCAGCCCGACCACCGGCGAGACCGCGTTCTACCGCTGCTGGGCCCCAGCTCCGGTGTCGTTGAACACGCTGATCGGCATCGCCGGGATCCGGTGGAAGGTCGAGGAGACGTTCCAGACCGGCAAGGGCCTTGCCGGTCTAGATGAACACCAGGTCCGCCGCTACGTCTCCTGGGCTCGGTGGACCGTGCTGGTCATGCTCGCCCACGCCTTCCTCACCATCGCCGCCGCCGAGCAGCCCGAACCACCCGACAACGCGCAGATGATCCGGCTGACCCGCAACGAGATCGCGCACCTGCTCGCCGTCGCCGACCACAACCGGCCCCACCCACCCGGACACCGACAGCACTGGTCGCAGTGGCGACGACACCACCAGCACACCGCCCAACGATGCCACTACCAGCGACGACAAGCAGCGCCGCTATGACAAATCTCGAACGTCAGCTGGAGTACTAGGCCTGTACTTCGCAGGCCGTTGAATCGGATGATCTGGTCGTCGGAGCGGTGTCCAAAGCCGGTCCGGTCGAGTTGAGTTGGGTGTGTCGATGGCTTCCGGGTCCCCGCGGCCACGGTCTGAGCGGCAGCGCCTGGAGTGCGTGGTGACGTCCGTGGTGGAAACCCGTCTGGGCGCTCTGCCTGTCGCTGCCGAGTTTCTGCGCCGGCTGGACGTGGCCGGGATCGTCGACGGGCTGTGCCCTTCCGTGGCGAGCGCGCACCTGACGCAGGGGCAGATGATCGAGGCGCTGGTCGCGAACCGGCTGACCTCGCCGATGCCACTGTTCCGGGTCGGGGACTGGGCCCGGGTCTGGGCGGTGGAGGAGGTGTTCGGGATCGAACCGGCCCTGCTCAACGACGACCGGCTGGCGCGGGCCCTGGACTCGATCGCCCGGCATCTGGAGCAACTCGCCGGCACGGTCGGCGCGCGGGCGATCGCCGAGTTCGGCATCGACGTGAGCAGGTTCCACTGGGACATGACCAGCATGTCCGTGGACGGCGCCTATGTGGAGGAGGGCCAGGACGACCAGTTCCCGGTCATCAAGTACGGGCATCCCAAGGACCGCCGTACCGACCTGAAGCAGATCCAGGCCGGGATCGCGGCTGCCGGCGACGGCGGGATCCCCGTGCATGCCCGGGTCTTCGACGGAGGAGCCGCCGAGGTCAGCCAGGCGGTCGGCGCGATGAAGGACCTGCTCGGCATCGAAGTCACGCAAACCCGCTGGCCACAGACCTGAAACGGTGACCGGCACAGCACGGGCCTACCCTCTGCGTTGTGACAGCTTTGGAGCCAGTGATCCGCCCGGCGGTCCCGGCCGATCTGAACGCCGTGGCCGAGATCTTTACGCACTACGTTCGCCACACCGTGATCACCTTCGAGGAGACCCCGCCACCGAAGGCCGTCTGGCACCAGCGGCTTGACGACCTCACCGCCCAAGGTCTGCCCTTTCTGGTCGCCGAACTGTCCGGTGAAGTCGTTGGCTATCCTTACGCGGCCCCTTGGCGTCCCAAGCCCGCCTACCGGCACACCGTCGAAGACTCGATTTGCCAAGCGCCGCCGGCTGCGCGACGGGCAGACTCCTGCGGCTGGCAACACGGCGGCACACCAGGCGAGTTCCGCCAATACGCACTGATATGACGAAGCGTCAGATCCGGCTTTGGTGCAAGATCGTCTCAGAACTAGAGTGAAGCAGTGAAACACATGGATGATGTCAGGCTCAGGCCCCCGCGCAATCGTGTCGAAGCCCGGGCAGTGGGCTGGTGGACGCTTCAGTCTGCGATGTTCGCCCTGCCCCTGCCGATCGTCTTCGGCGTGCTGTATCTCTTCATCCCGCCCGCCAGGCTGTTCTTCGGCTGGGCCTTCGTGATCTCGCTCGTACCGGGCCTCGCCTACATGGCCGTCATGCCCGTCTGGCGCTACCGGGTGCACCGTTGGGAGACCACCGACGAAGCCGTCTACGCGGCGTCCGGCTGGCTCTGGCAGCAGTGGCGGGTCGTGCCGCTGTCTCGCATCCAGACCGTGGACACCCTGCGCGGGCCTCTCCAGCAGCTCTTCGGTCTCTCCGGCATCACCGTCACCACCGCCTCCTACTCCGGCGCCGTGAAGATCAAGGGAATCGACCACCGGACCGCGCGGGAAGTGGTCGAACACCTCACCAAGTCGACCCAGGCCACGCCGGGAGACGCGACATGAGCCACGACACCGAACAGCGGGAGGCCACCGGGACCTCCAACGGCGCCGCCGAAGGCCCCGAGTGGAGCAGGCTCAGCCCCAGACTGCTGTTGGTCAACCTGAGCATGCTCGCCGGACCGCTCGCCCTGTTCGCCGTCACGGTCGCCTTGACCGGCGCCAACCTCCAGGCCCTCATCTCGCTCGGCTCACTGGTGATCACCTTCCTGGTCATCACCGGGATCAGCACGATGCGGCTGCTGACCACCCGCTTCCGCGTCACCGGCGACCGCGTCGAACTGCGCTCCGGCCTGCTCTTCCGCAGCCGCCGCTCGGTCCCCGTCGACCGGATCCGCAGCGTCGACCTCGAAGCCAAGCCGATGCACCGCCTCTTCGGCCTCACCTCGCTGCGCATCGGCACCGGCGAACAGAGCTCGTCCTCCAGCCGCAAGCTCTCCCTCGACGGCATCACCAGGCATCAGGCGGGCGAACTGCGCAGGCTCCTCATCGACGGCCGTGGCAGCGGCCGCGCCACCGGCCAGGACGAAGACGTCACCATCGCCGAGATGGACTGGGCCTGGCTGCGGTACGCGCCGCTCACCGTCTGGGGCGTCGGCAGTGTCTTCGTCGGCGTCGGCACCGCCTACCGCATCCTGCACGAGATGAAGGTCGACCCGCTCGAACTGGGCATCGTCAAGGACATCGAGGACCGCTTCGGTTCCGTACCCCTGTGGTTCGGCGTCCTCGTCGCCGTCGTGATCACCGCCGTCGCGGGTGCCGCGATCTCCACCGCCACCTTTGTGGACGCCTGGACCAACTACCGCTTGGAGCGCGAGCAGGACGGTAGCTTCCGAATCCGCCGTGGACTGCTCATCTCCCGCTCCGTCACCATCGAGGAGCGTCGGATGCGCGGCGTCGAGGTCGCCGAGCCGATGCTGCTGCGCTGGGCGGGCGGCGCCAGCCTGAGCGCCATAGCCAGCGGTCTCAGCAACAGCGACGAGAACCGAAGCCGCTGTTCCCTCACCCCGCCTGTGCCCCGGGACGAGGCCCTGCGGGTCGCCGCCGACGTCCTCGCCGAGGAACAGTCCCCGACGGAGCTGACCGAGCTCGTCCCGCACTCCCGCGCCGCCCTGCGCCGTCGCATCAACCGCGGCCTGTTGGTCCTCGCGCCTGTCGTCGCGATCCCGCTGGGCCTGGGGCTGTGGCTCACCCCCGTCCTGGTGCACACCGCCTGGATCACGGCACTCGTCGGCCTGCCGGTCGTCATCGCCCTCGCCAACGACGCCTACCGTGCCCTCGGCCACGGAATCCGCGACCGCTACCTCGTCGTCCGTGCCGGTACCTTCGCCCGCCGCACCGTCGCCCTCCAGCGGGACGGCGTCATCGGCTGGAACATCACCCGCTCCTACTTCCAGCGACGCAACGGACTGCTCACCATCGGCGCCACCACCGCGGGTGTCGGCTGCTACAAGGTGCGGGACGTATCCGTCGGCGTCGGCCTCACCTACGCCGAAGAGGCCGTACCCAAGCTGCTCGCCCCGTTCATCGAACGCTCCCCGCGCGGCTGACCCTCAGGCCAACTGGTATCCCCCGAGAGGTGGAGGGGCGGCACCCCGCGTGCCGTCCCTCCACCTCGCACCAATCGCCCCGCAGACGGTAGGGGCCGTACCCGGAAACGACTTCCGGATACGGCCCCTACCGCTTGGCCTTCGCACGCTCACCCGCCAGCTCCTCCAGCCTCGGCACCAGCGACACGGGAGAGGGCATCGTCCCGATCTCCTCCCGCACCTCGCGCGCGACCGCCGTCATCTTCTCGTCCGACAGCAGCTGTCCGAGCACCTCCGCGCCATGCCGCTGTAGTTCGTCGCCCGACCCAAATCGGTGACCTGCGAAGTACGGGCCTAGATGCTCGCCAGCCGGCTACGCGAACTCGTCGACGCAGGGCTCGTCACCCACGCCCAGCTGCCCCCGGCCCCGCCATCTACACCCTCACCCGCGACGGCCGCGCCCTGCTGCCCGCCCTGGGACACATCCGCACCTGGCAGCAGTGCCGCACTCCGGTCGGCCCGGCCGCCACCCACCCTTGATCACTACGCATCCGAAAGACGGATCCGCCATGTCACCTCGCGCCCTGCCCGAACCGACGTTGGCCCGCACCCGCCTCGGCTCCGGCTAGGGCGCCTGCTCCTCTCCCACGGCGCCGGCAGCAGCCTGGCCAACACTCACGAACCCATCCTTGAAGGTCTGGCCGCCCGCCACACCGTCGTCGGCATCGACTACCCGGCAGCGGCGACACCCCCCGCTCCACCACCCCGCTGTCCATCGACGACCTGGCCGACCAACTCGCCGCCGACGCCGACGCAGAGGGCTTCGACACCTTCGCCCTGTCGGGCTTCTCTCTTGGCGGCCCGGTCACCATCCGCGCCGCCGCCCGCCACCCCGAGCGCGTCACCGCGCTTGTCCTGACCGCCACCTTCCCGCACCGAGACAATCGGCTCGCTCTCCCCTCCTCGGTCTGGAGAAAGATCGCCGCGCCCGGCAACCGCGAGATGCTCGCCGAATTCCTGCTCATGATGTCTCTGGGCACCCACGCCCTGGAGACCATGTCGCCCGAGCAACTGCAGGAAACCCTCGGCTTCGCCGCCGCCACCGCAGCCGACGGCACACCCGAGCACGCCGACCTCGTCGGCCGGGTCGACGTCCGCAATGACCTCGCCGGCACCAAGGCCCCCACCCTGGTCGTCTCGACCACCGACGACTGGTTCACCTCCACCGCCCTGCACCGCCAGCTCGCCGAGACCATCCCGGCGCCCAGTACACCGAAATCGCCACCGGCCACCTGCCCATGCTGGAACGCACCGAGGAGTGGCTGCAGCTCATGACCGACTCCCTGGAAAGCAGAACGACTGGTCGGACACGGGAACCGGCCCGCCGCACGCGCGGTGGGGGCACAGCGACGGACAACGGTGTGACCCCACCGCGGCTTCAATCCTGACAGGGGCCTGATGGGTTTTTGATGCGGTTTGGGCTCGAGGCTGAACCCTCTTTTGTCGGCCCTTTGGCTTTCGGCTATTCGACAGTGATGTCCTCATAGGTGATCGTCACTTGTTCCGTCGCGGTCCCGGAGTCGGCCGCGCCGAGCTGAGGACCTTCCCAGCGGGAAGCCCAGGCGTTGGTGAGATGGATGCGCCGGACAGTCTGCTTCTTCGCGTCCTTCAAGGCGATGGTGATGTTCTGCCGGGTGCTGTCGAGGTCGGCGTTGACCAGCGTGGCCTTGATCCAGTCGGTGAAGGCGGTGCTCTTGTCCATGCCCCGGACGATCGTGATCTCGCCGGTCTTGCGCGCGCCCGGCTGCTTGCGCACGATCAGCTCACCCGTCGCGGACACCTGACGGGTCTCGACGACGTCCTGCTCCAGTGTCAGCCCCGACACGTCCTGGACAGTCTCGACCTGGAACTTGCCCAGCTCGATGGCGAAGGTGCTGCTGCTGAAGGTGTCACCAGTAAGCATGGATGTCATTCCTTCCAGTGGGGGCGGTCCGTCATCTCCTTCCCTTGCCATGACGAGCCCCACGCAACGGTTCACCCAGACGAGCGGAGTCGGCTTTATGCAGGCCGTGAAGCAGGCTGGCCCGGTACACCGGCTCAGGCGTGGGCCCGCAGCGGTTGGCGGCGGACGCCGGGGTCTGGTGGGCGATATCGTCGGTATCAAGGTGGGGTGAGTCGCAGCCGTACTGGGAGCACCACCGGGTCGACGGCCTCGAGCCGGCCTTCGAGCGGAACTGACACGACCGGGGCAGGAGTGGATTGCGTGGCCCTGTCCGCAAAGCGTGCCCAGGTGTGGCACCGTGGTCGTGGTCGGGCCCGTCGCTTTCCCCCGTGGTGACGGGCCCGACGTGCAACTACTGGCGGGCGCGTCCGTCGCCGCCTGTCCCGGCTGCCCCGGCTTCGGAGTCCGCCCGAACATCAGAGGCTGGCACCTGCTCGGCATCCGTCTTACGGACGTCGTCACCATCAGCCGGTCGGGCACGCTCGTGACGATATTGAGCTTTGCCATGGAGGGGGTGATGTCGAGCTTCGGCAGGCCGGAGACGATCTGCTGGGTGAAGCGTTGCCCCGGCACGTCGATCAACTGTGCCAACGGACGGTTGGTAGCCGACCTTTTGCTGGTGAAGTCAGTGACTGCAGGCAAAAGCTCCTGGGTGATCAAGCGTTCTGCCTGAGTCTGAGCAGACAACAGGCTCCGTCTGGTACCTGTCACGATGTCAGCGCGCCCGGGCTCCGGGGGAGGAGACATCCCCGGGGCCCGGCGTATGGAGTCGCACCGTTCAACGACGGCGTCGCTTTGGCGTCACGGTGCCGCTCAGGGGAGTCCGAGGTCGATCAGCGGTTGTGGTCGTTGTTGTTGTGGCGGTTGCGGTAGGTGCTGATGGTGATGCCGGTGGTGGCGGCGAAGACGCCGGCGAGGGTGGCGTAGACGCTTGCGGACAGGAAGAACCTGTGCCGAGGGCGACCGGCCCGTCATCACCCCGCAACGCCCGGCCCGACTCATCCTCTCTCGCCCCTATAGCCTGCGGGACAAAGACACCAAGCTGCTTGCCGAGCTCACGGCAGCCTGTCTCGAAATGACCGCCCTCGCCCAACTGGTCCCGGGAGTTCGCCTCCGCCACCGCATCCTCCTCCAGTGACGACCACGGAGCGCAACCACCGATTACGTGACAGAGCCGTTCGTTTGACAGGCCCCAGCCCCGGCGTCGGGGTTCGCTGTCGGTGCCCTCGGCCCGGGGCGCGACGGGCAGCTCCCGCCGCAGTCGTCGGGTCGGGGCCGTCGGCCGTGTTGGGTGCGGCCGACGGCTGCTCGGGCGATGCCCGCGGGTCAGGGGTGGTGGGGCGGGCGTGGGCTCACGGAGCCTGGCTGAAGAGTGCGACGACGCTGCGGTTCTTGTCCATGGTGATCTGGTACTCGGTCGTGGTGTCGCTCTGTTTCACGCCGTCGACCTGCCAGCCCGCGAACACATAGCCGGATGCCGGGTGGGCGGTGAGGGTCACCTGTGTGCTGGGGTCGTAGGGGCCGAACTCGCTGACTGTGATGCTGCCGCCGCCTGCCGGGGAGACGGACATCGTGAGGGTGTGCCGGTTGGTCGCCTTCGAGGCGCGGTAGTCGGACACGAGCGGGGTGGCGAGCTGGGCGACGCCGGCGTTGTTGTTCTTCGCGTCGCCGAGGGCCTTGCCGTCGGCCGTCTTGCTGACGGTGTTGGAGTACTGGTTGATGACCTTGCATTTCGGCAGGCAGGGCGTGTTGTAGGCCATCAGTGTGTGGTACTTGTCGTCGGACGTGATCCAGCCGAAGTTGGTGTCGTTCGGGCCCGGCGCCGTCTCCCCGTTGTTCATCACGGTTTTCCGGTCGTGCCGCATACCGAGGTTGTGGCCGATCTCGTGGCCCAAGTTGTCCCAGTCCTTCACCGACAGGACGCTCGTGACGGAGTAGGCGCTCTCGCTGGTCCCCGAGGTCACGGGCAGTGGCAGATCGGCCGAGCCCGAGCTGTTCTGGATGGGGATGGAGGCGAGCAGGGCCACCAGGTCGGCGCCGTAGAGGTCCCGGTTCGCGTGGGCCGTGGCGCCGAGCGTCAGATCGGCCCTCTTGTTGAGCTTGTTGAGCATGGTGCTGGAGTCCTCGTTGGCAACACCGGACGGCGACGTCTGGTACGAGTGGACGACGTGCACGCTGGCCGGCACATGGCTGGTGGCGAGAGCCTTGTTGAGCTGGCTCGCCCCGTAGCGGATCCGGGCCTCGACCTCCGGCACCCCGCCCAGCTCGGTGACGGCCGCGGGGGTGTAGGGGACGAGGATGTCGATGGCGACCGGGTTGTTGTCGTCGGCCTTGGGCGCCTTCTCCACGTGCCCGGGACGGCGGGCTCGCGAGTCCAGGGTCACGGTGTCGCCTCCCTGCCCGCTGGGGGGCAGCTTCAGCGTGTCGATCTCCTGCAGACAGTACTCGCCCGGACGCTTGGGCAGGGGGGTGAACAGGTAGTCCTTGGTGCCGACCTCGATGACGCCGTCGAGGGTGGCGGGGCCGCCCGTGCAGGCTCCGATGATGGACAAGGACACCGTGTCCTCAGGCTTCTTCGGGTCGTGCCCTTCCCAGTAGACGGTTCCGTCCGCGTCCTTGTGGTAATAGTCCCGCATCGCGGTGATGCCTCGGGTGCCGGGAAAGAGCCGGAACGTGCGGTGCTCCGGCACGCCTTCCTGCTGCGTACGGCACAGGGACGCGAACTCCTTGGCGTCAGCGCGCAGTACGGCGGAGCGCACCACCCAGGGTTCGTCATGGTCAGACCCGCCGCCTGCGGACGGTGCGGCCATGGCCAAGGGAAGGGAAGCGAGAAGAGCAGTCGCCGCAGTACAGGCGACGAGCAGGTAACGACGCATCGGGGACGTCAGCCTTTCTGGTGGGGGTTCTGCCCCATGATCAGCGCCTGTTTGCGTCCTGTCGTCCAGCGCGGGGCCGCAGGAGCGATGTCGCCCCGAGGTTCATCCAGTCAGCCGTCTGCGGACCGGACCGGGGTCGTGCGCCGCCAAGGGCCGCTACCCGGAGGCCCCACCGCCTCGGTCGCCCTTCTCGGCAGGCGCTGGGGACGTGGGAGCCCTCCAGCGATTGGTGGGAATCGATTCCCCATCGGACCTTCAACGCCCGGCGCACAAGGCCTGGTTGCCGTGCTGGGCTGTCGAGACGTTACGAATGGGGCACTTTATAAGATCAGTTCAAGCCCGCCCATCGGTACCTCGCGTGCACGTACAGGAGCTGCAGGGCCTGCCCTCGCCCACGTCTGTCCGGCTGATGGCAGACGGCGGCCGTTCGCCCCGGCCCACTATGAAGTGGGAGATCCGGGAGAAGAACAGGTGTCAGTTGTTGCTGAAGGACACTTGGGGCCGTGGACCGTTGCGGAGGTCCTGGCCTGCCTGAAGATGCTGGAAATCGGATCGAGCTGGTGGAGGGCTCCCTGGCGATGAGTCCCCGTCCCGGCATCGCCCACCGGCGCGCCTCGCGGCGCCTTGCCGCTCTCCTCCAGGCCGCGGCTGATGCCTCCGGATAGGCCCTGGAAGTCCTGGGAGCGGTGAACATGGTCATCCCGGACGGGATGCTGATCCCGGGCATCGTGGTCGCCGACGCGGACGCCACCGGCGCACCAAGGCTCAGCATCGATGCCCAAGACGTCGTCCTGGTCGTGGAGATCGCCTCACCCTTCACGCGCGTCACGGACCGCAGGATGAAACCCGCGCCGTACGCGGCGGCCGGCATCCCGCACCACCGGCGCCTCGAGCTCGAACCGACCGCACGCCCGTACCGCGGCATGCGGCACGGCAGCATCGGCTACATGGACCGCACCCCGGCCCCAGGCCAGCCGTCGACATCACAGAGCCGTTCTCCATCGCCGTCGATCCGGTCCGGCTTCTGAGGTAGGCCACCTCCGGACGCCGCCGCCCCGGCACTGACGGGGCGGCTCAGCGCTCGGTCTGGCTGGGGCCCTTCTTTTGGATCACCTCGCTGCCCGGACGAGGATGGCCGCGAGGTGGAGTCCAGCCAGCCAGGTAGGTGGTGGCGGTCTTGTCGTACCGAGAGGCTGGGTCGCGCTACTGCTTGAGTCTGTTGATGCAGCGGTCGACGGTGTTTCGCTGCTTGTAGGTGTCGCGGTCGAAGGCCGGTGGTCGGCCACCTGACCAGCCTGCGGCGCTTACGTCTGGCGGTCTGGTCATCCCGCAGCCGGCTGATCTTTCCCCCGCTGCGCCGCCGTGTCCGGCCTCCGTCTTCTCCAACCGGGCGGGCGTCGTGTCTCGGTCGGTGTGCTGAGCCCAGCTCCCGCACGCAGTGGCGGACTTGGGCATGCCGCGGGCGTCGGCCCGCGTCGTTACTCGGCGGGCAGGGTGAGCGCCAGCTTGCCCGTGACGCGGCCGTCGAGGAGGTGCCGGACGGCTGTGGCGGTCTCGGCGAGCGGGTAGACGCGGTCCACGACAGGGGTGAGCGCACCCGCGTCGATGAGCGCGGTCAGGTCGCGCAGCCCGTCGGCATGCTCGGAAGAAATGAAGGTGCCCAAGTGCTGCCCGGTGAACGGAGACAGCATCTGTGCACGGAGCTGCCGGTCGGTGCCACCGAGCCAGGCGCCGTTCGTCTCGCCGCCGGTGATGACCAGCCTGCCGCGGGGTGTGAGGGCGCGGCGCAGATCCCGCAGACCGCGGTTGCCCGCTATGTCGATGATGGCGTCGTAGCGTCTCGGGCCGGCGAGGAAGTCCTCGCGGGTGTAGTCGATCACGTGGTCGGCACCCAGTGCCCGTACGGCGTCGAGCTTGGGAGTGCTTGCGACGGCCGTGACCCGGGCACCGAAGGCGTGAGCGAGCTGGACGGCGAAGGTGCCCACGCCGCCGGCGGCTCCCGTGATCAGGACCTGCTGGCCCTCTTGGACCCTGCCCCTGTCGCGAACCGCCTGGAGTGAAGTGAGCGCGCTGACGGGTACCGTCGCCGCCTCCTCGAAGGTGAGTCCGGCCGGCTTGGGAGCGATCCTGTCGGGGCGGGCGGCGGCGTAGTCGGCGAAGGCGGCGACTGCCGTGCCGTACACCTCGTCGCCGGGTGCGAACCTGGTCACGTCGGAGCCGACCGCCTCGACGACACCGGCGATGCTGCGGCCGGGATTGGGGAGCTTTGGTCTGCGCAGGCCGCTCACGGCCCGCACCGCGTACGGCAGGCCGGCCATCATGTGCCAGGTGCCCCGGTCCACGCTGGAGGCGCGCACCCGCACCAGTACCTCGTCCGGCCCGATGCCGGG
>NZ_JBFAET010000107.1:0-31868 GCF_040642095.1 Streptomyces sp. NPDC020362 | reverse complement strand
GAGTGAACCGCCGAAGGGACCCTCTGGGTGGTGATCCTTCGCAGTCGCGACGCGCACCCGGCCGCCCGGCCATCGGTCACGACCCGGTCACGACCCGTTTCCGGATTTCACGGCTGAACGATCCGCCGCCCCTCCTGCGCCCCCGGCGCCACACCCCTCGCACCCTGTGCCGAAGCCCCCTGAGGCTGCGGTTCCGCCCTGTTCCGGGTGGCACGCACGTGTCCGCGAGATGTCCCGGGCGGACCACGGAAGTGACAGCGATTTCCGTCAAGGACTTGACTGCGGTAACCCGTACAGCCGAGCTTGGAGTTCATAACTTGTAAGTGGCCCGGTTCCGCAGATGTGACCTGGGCCACGGGCGGCACAGGGGCCGCCCGGCCGATGGCAGGAGTGGATGGGTCGATGGAGACTCCGGGGTCGCAGTCGTCGCTGCACCGAGCCAACCTGGAACGAGTCGTACGAGCGGTGCGGCTGGCGGGATCGCTCACGCAGGCGGAGATCGCGCGTACGACCGGCCTGTCCGCCGCGACGGTCTCGAACATCGTGCGGGAGCTGAAGGACAGCGGAACCGTCGAGGTCACGCCCACGTCGGCCGGCGGCCGGCGGGCCCGCAGCGTGTCGCTGAGCGGGGACGCCGGAATTGTCATCGGCGTCGACTTCGGGCACACCCACCTGCGCGTCGCGATCGGGAACCTCGCGCACCAGGTGCTCGCCGAGGAGTCCGAGCCGCTGGACGTCGACGCCTCCTCCACCCAGGGCTTCGACCGGGCGGAGGAGCTGGTCAACCGCCTGATCGCGGCGACCGGCGTCGACCGGTCCAAGGTGGCGGGCGTAGGGCTCGGCGTGCCCGGTCCCATCGACGTGGAGTCCGGGACCCTGGGGTCCACCGCGATCCTGCCCGGCTGGGGCGGCACCAAGCCCGCCGAGGAGCTGCGCGGGCGCCTCGGCGTGCCCGTGCACGTGGACAACGACGCCAACCTGGGCGCCCTCGGCGAGCTGGTCTGGGGCAGCGGCAAGGGCGTCCGCGATCTTGCATACATCAAGGTCGCCAGCGGTGTGGGCGCCGGTCTGGTGATCAACGGGAAGATCTATCGCGGCCCGGGCGGCACCGCAGGTGAAATCGGGCATATTACACTCGACGAATCCGGTCCGGTCTGTCGCTGCGGGAACCGTGGCTGCCTGGAGACGTTCACGGCCGCGCGCTATGTGCTCCCGCTGCTCCAGCCCAGTCACGGTGCCGATCTGACGATGGAGGGCGTCGTCCGGCTGGCCAGGGACGGAGACCCGGGCTGCCGTCGGGTGATCGCCGACGTCGGCCGTCACATCGGCAGTGGAGTGGCCAATCTCTGCAACCTTCTGAACCCGAGCCGGGTGGTCCTGGGCGGTGATCTCGCCGAGGCCGGAGAGCTGGTTCTCGGGCCCATCAGGGAGTCCGTCGGCCGCTATGCCATCCCGAGTGCGGCGCGCCAACTGTCCGTTCTCCCGGGGGCACTTGGCGGCCGGGCGGAGGTGCTCGGGGCGCTCGCTCTCGCGCTCAGCGAGATGGGCGATTCGACCCTTCTGGACGGTTCTGTCACGGGCGTCCTGCCCGCCGTGGCGCCTGCCTTCACTTAGAGAACGGATGGCACCGTTGCCATCTCGTTAAGGATTTACTTCTTGACGTCGCACGTGTGGCCGAGTTGACTTCCAGCCACCTCGGCCGCAACGACGCGGCCTCGTCAGGGAGGTTTCTGAAGTGAACACGCGTATGCGTCGTGCGGCCTTCGCCGTTGCTGCTGGTGCCATGGCCGTCTCTCTCGCGGCCTGTGGCAGCGCCAAGGAGTCCGGTGGCTCCTCCAAGTCGTCCGGCAGCGCCAAGAAGGGCGATGCCATCAAGGTCGGTCTGCTCCTTCCGGAGAACCAGACCGCACGTTACGAGAAGTTCGACAAGCCCCTGATCGAGAAGAAGGTCAAGGAGCTGACCAACGGCAAGGGCGAGGTCGTCTACGCCAACGCCAAGCAGGACGCCTCGATGCAGAACCAGCAGGTCGACACCATGATCACCAACAAGGTGGACGTGCTGATCGTCGACGCTGTGGATGCTGCCGCCATCAAGAACTCCGTGCAGAAGGCCAAGGACGCCGGCATCCCGGTCGTCGCCTACGACCGCCTGGCCCAGGGCCCGATCGACGCCTACACGTCGTTCGACAACGAGACCGTCGGCAAGACCCAGGGTGAGGCGCTGCTCAAGGCGCTCGGCTCCAAGGCCAAGTCCGGCAAGATCGTCATGATGAACGGTTCCTCCACCGACCCGAACGCCGCCCAGTTCAAGAAGGGCGCCCACGAGGTGCTCGACGGCAAGGTGAACGTCGGCAAGGAGTACGACACCAAGGAATGGAAGCCGGAGAACGCCAACTCCAACATGGAGGGCGCCATCTCCGCCCTCGGCAAGAAGAACATCGTCGGCGTCTACTCCGCCAACGACGGCATGGCCGGCGGTATCATCACCGCCCTCAAGGCCGCCGGCATCAAGGTCCCGGTCACCGGCCAGGACGCGGAGCTCGCGGGTGTGCAGCGCATCGTCACCGGCGACCAGTACATGAGCGTCTACAAGCCGTACGCCCCGGAGGCCGCCGCAGCCGCCGAGATGGCCGTGGACCTCGCCCAGGGCAAGCCGCTCGACTCCGTCGCCAAGGACAAGGTGGACAGCCCGACCACGAAGCAGGTCCCCTCGGTCCTGGTGCCGGTCACCGCGCTGACCAAGGACAACATCAAGGACACCGTCATCAAGGACGGCGTCTACACGGTCAACGACATCTGCACCTCGCAGTACAAGGCGGCCTGCGACAAGATCGGCCTGAAGTAAGCAGCCGCACGCGCCTTTCCCTCTAGGCGAATTCACACTTGAATTCCGCTGACGGGAAAGAAGGCCAACACAAGCTCCTCCGGCGCCCCGCACATCAGACAGCCCCGCAAGCTCGTCGCGGGGCGCCGGACGGAACATCCCCCAACTTCTGCACAACCTCCCGCCGGGTCAGGCGGCGAAGGAGATGGTTCACGTGTCCGCTACGCCCGTGCTGGCGTTGCGCGGGGTCTCCAAGCGGTTCGGTGCCGTTCAGGCGCTCACCGACGTAGAGCTTGAGGTCCACGCCGGTGAAGTGATCGCCCTGGTGGGCGACAACGGTGCCGGAAAGTCCACGCTGGTCAAGACGATCGCCGGCGTTCACCCCATCGATGAGGGCGTCATCGAGTGGGAAGGCAAGGCCGTCCAGATCAGCAAGCCGCACGACGCCCAGAACCTGGGCATCGCGACGGTCTACCAGGACCTCGCGCTGTGCGACAACATCGACGTCGTCGGCAACCTCTACCTGGGCCGGGAGATCCGCCGTCGCGGTGTCCTGGACGAGGTGGAGATGGAGCGCCGCTCCCGCGAGCTGCTCACCACGCTGTCGATCCGCATCCCGAGCGTCCGCATCCCGATCGCCTCGCTCTCCGGCGGTCAGCGCCAGACCGTGGCCATTGCCCGCTCCATGCTCGGCGAGCCCAAGCTGGTCATTCTCGACGAGCCCACCGCCGCCCTCGGCGTCGAGCAGACCGCACAGGTCCTCGACCTGGTGGAACGGCTGCGGGAGCGCGGTCACGCCGTGATCCTCATCAGCCACAACATGGCCGACGTGAAGGCCGTCGCCGACAAGGTGGCCGTCCTGCGCCTGGGTCGCAACAACGGCGTCTTCGAGGTCAAGTCGACCTCGCAGGAAGAGATCATCTCCGCCATCACCGGCGCCACGGACAATGCCGTGACCCGTCGTGCGGCGCGCACCAATGGGGAGATCAAGAAGTGAGCATCGACAAGACCTCCACGCCCCCCGGGGACAACGTCGTGGAGAACCCCGAGGCGGCACGAGGCTCCGACGTCGCGGTCGACCCCCGTCTGCTGGTACGCGAAGAGGGCATCCTCGGCTACTGGACCGAGTTCAAGCGGAAGATGAAGGCCGGTGACCTCGGCTCCCTGCCGGTCGTCGTCGGTCTGGCGATCATCTGGTGCATCTTCTGGGGTCTGAACTCCAACTTCATGACGGCGGGCAACCTGTCCGACATCTCCGTCGCCATGGTCGGCACGGGCATGATCGCCGTCGGCATCGTGTTCGTCCTGCTGCTCGGCGAGATCGACCTGTCGGTCGGCTCGCTCTCCGGTGTCGCCGGCGCCACCTTCGCGGTGCTCAACGTCACGCACGGCATGAACGAGATCCTGGCCCTGGTGCTGTCCATCCTCACCGGAACGGTCGCGGGCGCGCTGCAGGGCTTCTTCTTCGCGAAGATCGGGGTGCCGGCCTTCGCGGTCACCCTGGCCGGTCTGCTGTTCTGGAACGGCCTCATGCTCAAGATCCTGGGCGACAACGGCACGATCAACCTGAACAGCAACGGCCTGGTCGCCAAGCTGACCAGCTACTACTTCTCCGACGTGGCCGCCGCCTACGGGCTCGCCCTCGCGGTGACGGTGCTGTTCTTCCTCAGCTCCTTCCTCGGCAACAAGCGCCGCGAGGCCGCCGGCGTACCGTCCCGGCCGCTCAGCGAAACGGTCCTGCGCACCGTGCTGCTGGCCATCGTCGCCTTCGTCGCCGCGTTCGTCTTCAACCAGTACAAGGGCCTGCCGCTGGCCGTGGTGATCTTCGTGGCAGTGCTGATGATCACGGACTTCGTACTGCGCCGCACTGCCTACGGCCGGAAGATCTTCGCGCTCGGTGGCAGCGTCGAGGCCTCCCGCCGTGCCGGTATCAACGTGGACCTGGTCCGGATCTCGGTGTTCGCCATCTCCGGCACGTTCGCGGCGATCGGCGGTCTGTTCATCGCCTCCAAGATCGCGTCCGCCAACCAGGGCGCCGGCGGAGGTGACCTGCTGATGAACGCGATCGCGGCGGCCGTGATCGGTGGTACGTCCCTCTTCGGCGGTCGTGGCCGCACCTGGAACGCGCTCCTCGGCGTGCTGGTCATCGTCTCCATCCAGTACGGTCTCGCCCTGGAGGGAATCGCCTCGCCGGTCCAGTACATGATCACCGGTGGCGTTCTGCTGGCGACCGTCGTCATCGACGCGGTGACCCGCAAGACGCAGAAGACGGCGGGGCGTGCGTAGCTCCTAGCCACCGTGGGGGCGCGGGTGTGATTGCGGGTTCCGGTCCGTCGTGGTCGGTCGCGCCCGCGCGGCGGAGCCGCCTACCGGTCCTGCCCCGCGCCCCTCTCAGGTGTCTCGATATGCCCGGTGCCTCGAAGGTGCCGGGCACTGTCGTGTCGCGCAAAGCCGGAACATTAGACTCGTCAAGCCCGGCAACAGCTCGATCAGCTCTACTTGCAAGGAGGCACGGGTGCCGCTGCTGACCCGCATCAGGGGACCGCGCGATCTGGACCGGCTCAGCCTGGAGGAGCTGGCCCAGCTGGCAGAGGAGATCCGGACCTTCCTCGTCGACGCCGTTTCCAAGACAGGCGGCCACCTCGGCCCCAACCTGGGCGTGGTCGAGCTCACCATCGCCCTGCACCGCGTCTTCGAGTCCCCGAAGGACAAGGTCCTGTGGGACACGGGCCACCAGTCCTACGTGCACAAGCTGCTCACCGGCCGGCAGGACTTCTCCAGGCTGAAGAAGAAGGGCGGCCTGTCCGGCTACCCCTCGCAGGCCGAGTCCGAGCACGACGTCATCGAGAACAGCCACGCCTCCACGGTCCTCGGCTGGGCCGACGGCATCGCCAAGGCCAACCAGCTGAAGCGGCGCGACAGCCACGTCGTCGCCGTGATCGGTGACGGTGCGCTGACCGGCGGCATGGCCTGGGAGGCGCTGAACAACATCGCCGAGGCCAAGGACCGCCCGCTCGTCCTCGTCGTCAACGACAACGAGCGCTCCTACGCCCCGACCATCGGCGGGCTCGCCAACCACCTGGCGACCCTGCGCACGACCGACGGCTACGAGCGCTTCCTCGCCCGGACGAAGGACATCCTCGACCGCACCCCGGTCGTCGGAAGGCCGTTGTACGAGACCCTGCACGGCGCCAAGAAGGGGCTGAAGGACTTCATCGCCCCGCAGGGCATGTTCGAGGACCTGGGCCTGAAGTACGTCGGCCCGATCGACGGCCACGACATCGAGGCGCTGGAGTCGGCGCTGGCCCGGGCCAAGCGGTTCGGCGGGCCGGTCATCGTGCACTGCCTCACCGAGAAGGGCCGCGGCTACCAGCCCGCCCTCCAGGACGAGGCCGACCGCTTCCACGGCATCGGTCCCATCCACCCCGACACGGGCCTGCCGGTCAAGGCCTCGGGCGCCGACTGGACCTCCGTCTTCGGCGACGAGATGGTCGAGCTGGGCAAGGAGCGCGAGGACATCGTGGCCATCACGGCGGCGATGCTGCAGCCCGTCGGCCTGAAGAAGTTCGCGGACACCTTCCCGGACCGGATCTACGACGTCGGGATCGCCGAGCAGCACGGCGCCGTCTCCGCGGCCGGTCTGGCCCACGCCGGTGTGCACCCGGTCTTCGCCGTCTACGCCACCTTCCTCAACCGCGCCTTCGACCAGGTCCTGATGGACGTGGCCCTGCACAAGTGCGGCGTCACCTTCGTGCTGGACCGGGCCGGCGTCACCGGCACCGACGGCGCCTCCCACAACGGCATGTGGGACATGTCGATCCTGCAGGTCGTACCGGGGCTGCGGCTGGCCGCCCCGCGTGACGCCGACCAGGTGCGGGCGCAGCTGCGCGAGGCCGTCGCCGTCGACGACGCGCCGACCGTGGTGCGCTTCTCCAAGGGTGCCGTCGGTCCCGCCGTCCCCGCCGTGGGCCGTGTCGGCGGCATGGACGTGCTGCGCGAGCCCGGCACCGACCGCCCGGACGTGCTGCTGGTCTCCGTGGGCGCCCTCGCCCCGATGTGCCTGGAGATCGCCGGCCTGCTCGACCAGCAGGGCATCTCCACCACCGTCGTCGACCCCCGTTGGGTCAAGCCCGTCGACGAGGCGATGGCCCCGCTCGCCGAGCGGCACCGGGTCGTCGTCACCGTCGAGGACAACAGCCGCGTCGGCGGTGTCGGCTCGGCGGTCGCCCAGACCCTCAGGGACGCGGGCGTGGACGTGCCGCTGCGCGACTTCGGCATCCCGCCGCGCTTCCTCGATCACGCCTCCCGTGCCGAGGTCATGGCCGAGATCGGGCTGACCGCGCCCGACATCGCCCGCCAGGTCACCGGTCTGGTCTCCAAGCTGGATGGCCGGTTCGACCGTACGGCCGACGAGGTGGACTCCGTGCAGCCCGCGCGCGACTAGCCGAAAAGCACCGGAACGGGCCGGTTCCGCCACTTCTTGCAGTGGCGGAACCGGCCCGTTTGCGTGAACCTGCCTGTGCCGGGGCATACGCATCCCCAGCCCTCTCGATCATGTCGAGGACGACAAGCGTGGGAGGTAGGCACGTGAGCACGCTCTTCAGGACGAAGAACGTCGAGCAGTCCATCCGGGACACCGAGGAACCCGAGCATTCGCTCAAGAAGTCCCTCTCCGCCCTCGACCTGACCGTCTTCGGCGTCGGCGTCATCATCGGCACCGGCATCTTCGTCCTCACCGGACAGGTGGCCAAGAACAACGCCGGCCCGGCGGTGTCCCTGGCCTTCGTGGCGGCCGGCGTGGTCTGCGCGCTCGCCGCACTCTGCTACGCCGAGTTCGCCTCCACGGTGCCCGTGGCGGGATCCGCCTACACCTTCTCTTACGCCTCCCTCGGTGAACTGCCCGCCTGGATCATCGGCTGGGACCTGGTCCTGGAGTTCGCGCTCGGCACGGCGGTGGTGGCGGTCGGCTGGTCCGGCTACGTCCGGTCGCTGCTGGACAACGCGGGCTGGCACCTGCCGGACTACCTGGCGGGCCGGGACGGTGCCCACGGCTTCGGCTTCGACATCCTGGCCGCGGCCCTGGTGCTGGTCCTCACCTGCATCCTCGTCCTCGGCATGAAGCTGTCCGCCCGGATCACCTCGGTCGTCGTCGCCATCAAGGTGGCCGTCGTGCTCATCGTGATCATCGCCGGTGCCTTCTTCATCCACAACGAGAACTACAAGCCCTTCATCCCGCCCTCCAGTCCGGTGCCGGCGGGCGGCAGTCTCAAAGCCCCGCTCATCCAGCTGATGTTCGGCTGGGCACCGGCCAACTTCGGTGTGATGGGCATCTTCACCGCCGCCTCGGTGGTTTTCTTCGCGTTCATCGGCTTCGACATCGTCGCCACCGCCGCCGAGGAGACCCGCAACCCGCAGCGCGACATGCCCCGTGGCATCCTCGGCTCGCTGCTCATCTGCACCGTGCTCTACGTCGCCGTCTCCGTCGTCGTCACCGGCATGGAGAAGTACACGAGGCTGTCCGTGGAGGCACCGCTCGCCGACGCCTTCAAGGCCATCGGCCATCCCTGGTACGCGGGCGTGATCAGCTTCGGCGCCGCCGTCGGACTGACCACGGTGTGCCTGATCCTGCTGCTCGGCCAGACCCGGGTGTTCTTCGCGATGAGCCGTGACGGACTGCTGCCGCGCTTCTTCTCCCGCGTCCACCCGCGGTTCAAGACCCCGCACCGGCCGACCATCCTGCTCGGGGTGATCATCGCGATCGTCGCCGGGTTCACCAGCCTGAGCGAACTGGCCGAACTGGTCAACATCGGCACCCTGTTCGCCTTCGTCGTCGTCGCGATCAGCGTCATCATCCTCCGCCGGACCCGCCCGGACCTGCCCCGCGCCTTCCGTACCCCCTGGGTCCCCTTCGTCCCGATCGTGTCGGTGTGCGCCACACTGTGGCTGATGCTCAACCTGCCCGCCGAGACCTGGCTCCGGTTCGTGATCTGGATGGTGATCGGCATCGTCGTCTACATGCTCTACGGCCGCACGCACAGCCGCCTGGCCCTGCGCGAGGAGATCCCGGTGGGCGACGTTCCGGGCCCGTCGGCCGGAAACGTTCCGTAACCCTTCCGACAGCCCTTCCGGACCCGTATGTCCCGCTTCGACTGGGACTGCGGGGCCGGATAGCGTGCTGCCCATGCTTGCCGCCCCGCTCGCCCCCGCACGGTCCGTGACCACCCGGACGGCGTACTGGACGCGGCTGCTGCCCGCGCTCGCGGCCCTGGCCTGCGCCACCCGCATCCCGTCCTTCGCCCGGCCGCTGTGGAACCCCGACGAGGGCTATCTCGCCGTGCAGGCACGCCTCCTCGCGCAGGGCGGTCACCTGTACGAGACGGTGGTGGACCGCAAGCCGCCGCTGGTGCCCTGGCTGTACGAGGCCGCCTTCGCGGTCTGCGGCTCCGGCTCGCTCACCCCGGTCCGGGTGCTGGCGGTCCTCGCCCAGTTGCTCACCGCCGTTCTGCTGGCCTCCCTGGCCCGCCGCCGCTGGGGCGACACGGAGGGCCGCGCGGCCGGGGTGCTGTACCTGCTGGTGTCCGTCGGTCTCAACCCCGAGGACGCCCAGGCCGCCACCTTCGAGGTGTTCATACTTCCCTGCACGGCGGCCGCCGTGTGGTGCGCGGACCGGGGCCGTTGGGGCGCGGCCGGGACCGCCGTCGCCTGCGCCTTCCTCACCAAGCAGACCGGCGGCGCGGTGCTGCTCCCGGTGGCCCTGCTGCTGCATCGCGCCGGCACCCCGCGTGCGGGAGTGCTGCGGCTCGCGGCCGGCCTCGCCGCACCGGTCCTGTGCGCGGCCCTGGTCACCGACCCCGCCGGATTCCTGTTCTGGACCGTCACCGGCTCCGCCGCCTACGCCTCCTTCACCGGCTCCGAACTCCACGTCCTCGTCCGTGCCGTGGCCAACACCGCGATCCTGGCCGTGGCCTGTGCGGGCCTGATCCCGCCGGTCGTACGGTCCCTGCGCACCACCCGCATCGCCCGCGCCGGCGCGGTGGTGGATCTGTGGCTGTGGCTGGCCTCCTCGGCCGCCGCCGTGGCCCTCGGTTTCCACTTCTTCGGCCACTACTATCTGCAACTCACCCCGCCCGCGGCCCTGCTGGCCACGGCCGCGCTGCGGACCGCGCCCCGGGAACGGCTGACCGGTGCCGTCGTCACCTCGGCCTGCTGCTGCACCCTGTTCCTCGCCTGGGGCCTGCTTGCCCCGCGCCCGGAACTCGTCCACGCCCAGCGTCTCGCGAGCGTCCTCACCCAGCGCACCGCGCCCGCCGACCGTGTCCTCGTGTGGGGCATGCACCCCGAGACGTACTGGCTGGCCCGCCGCACCCCCGCCACCCGCTACCTCACCGCGGGCCTGCTCACCAACTACAGCGGCGGCCGCGACGGCCCCCAGGTCGGCGAGAAGTACGCGGTCGAGGGCGCCTGGCCGGTCTTCCGGGCGGAGGTGGCCCAACAGGCCCCCGCCCTCGTCGTCGACGACTCCCGCGGCAAGCCGTACGCCCCCGACCGTGTGCCGAGCCTGCACCGTTTGCTGGAGGCGCGGTACGAGGAGGTGGGCACGGTGGACGGGGCGGTGCTCTACGCCCGGATTCCGCGCGGTTGAGGGGGAGTCGGCCGCGGTGCCGGGCGGAGGGCCCCTGCTATGCTCGCGGCAAGAATTTGAACACGTTCAAATCTGGGGGACCCCATGTCCGCACCGACCGCGCCCGGCCGCAACGACTCGCCCGCCGTCGCCCTCGGCCCCACCTCGCTCGTCCTGGGGGCCCTCGCGGCCACCGGCGCATGGCCCTCGCTCATGCTCGCCGTACTGCCGTGGTCGTTCATCGCGGGGCCCCTCGCCATCACGTTCGGCATCACGGGGATCCACTACGCCCGCCAGGGCATCGGCCGGATGGGGACCGCCGTCGCGGGAACCACCCTCGGAGCCGTCGGAGTGGCCGGCTTCCTCGCCCTGATCACGGTGCTCGCCGCGTGGTAGGGCGGCGCCCCCACGCTCAGCCGAGGACGGTGCGCGGCCCGGTCACCTCCGCGCCCAGCCCGGTCACCCGGCGCCGCAGCTCGCGGTCGGCCGTGACCACCAGGCGGGGCCGACCGGGGTGCTCCGCGGCCAGCTCCACGATCCGGTCGTCCCCGCTGCCGGGCGCCGACTCCACCCGTACCCCCGGCACGGACTCCACCCCACGGGCGGCGCCCTCGACCACGAGCACGATCTCCACGGCGCCGCCGTGACCCGGCAGCCCCGTGCCGGCCAGCCGGTCCCGCAGCCGCTCGGCGGCGCCCCTGCGGTCCCGCCACCAGCCGTCGGGACGTGCCCCGACGACGTTCGCGCCGTCGACGATCACCAGCAGGGGGCCGTCCGGGGCCCGGCCGTCCAGGGTGTCCGTGTCCTGCGTCATGCCCCTCACGCTGTCACAGGTGCGCTCGCCCAGCGCCGCGTGACCTCGCCGACGACGGCTGCCGCGCGCTCGGCCGGTGATCCGCCCGCGCGCACCTCGGGAGCGAACTCGACGTGCAGGAACGGAACGTGTGCGGCCTCGGCGGCCCGCCCCTGGATGTTCTCGTGGCCCTCCAGCGGGCAGGTCCGCACCCAGGCCCGGCACACATGGAAGCCGTCCGTGCCCAGCGCGTCGGCCAGCCTGCGGCCGTCCCCGCGGCCCGTGGATCCGGCACCGGTGGAGGCGATCACGTCGTACCCCGGTGCGGAGGAGGCGGCGAAGCCGTGCAACTGGACCCCGGGCATCCCGCGGCGTACCAGCTCGGCGCAGATGGCGTGGAAGACGGTGTCCCGGCGGTGTGCCACGTCCGCGGCGTTTCCGAGTCCGGCTTTGCGGTGTGCACCCGCAATCACCAGGATGCCGCCGGGGGAGTCGCGCAGGACCCGCACGCCGAGCTGCTCGGTGCCGAGGTCGGCGACCGGGTGCGGAACCTGTACCGACCAGCGCGGCCGGTGGTCGAGGTCCATGTAGACCCGGCCCCAGCCGCGTGGGGCCACGGCGTCGTCGGTGCGGTCGGCCACTTCCGCGAAGCGGTGTCCGGAGACCCGGTCGAAGACGGTGCGCACCGTGAAGTCCCGTTCGGACAGCAACCGTTCCGCCTGGGTCCGGTGGCCGTCGAGGAGCAGGCCGACCGCCTCGGCGACGGCTGTGCGGTCCGCCCGGCCGGGCTGCCGGTAGCCGTGGTCCGGGCCGAAGCGGCGGGTGTAGTCCGCCACCTCGCCCGCCAGGTCGACCTGCTGGACGCCGTGGCCGGGACGGGGGTCGGCCGGATCCGCACCCCCACCGCGGGTGGCGCGGAACACGGCGGTCAGCCCGCCGGCGAGACCAGCGATGACCAGCAGAATTGTTGCGATCGTTATGAATCGCGAGCGAGTGGCTCTCATGGCTGTATCAAGATATCCCGGTGAAGAGAAGCCGTTCCCGCTCCCTGCTGGCCCTCCTGGCCCCGCTCTCCCTCGCCGCCACCGTCGCCGGCTGCGGCCTCCTGCCGGACGACGGAGGTGACCGGGGCGACGGGCGGTCCTTCACCGTCGCGGCGGCCGGGGACATCCTGATGCACCCCGAGCTGGTCGACCAGGCCCGCAAGGACGCCAAGCGCACCGGCAGGGGCGTGGCCGGCCTGGACTTCGGGCCGATGATGGCGGACATCAAGCCGGTGATCAGCAAGGCGGACCTGGCGATCTGTCACTTCGAGCCGGTGATGGGCACTCCCAACGGCCCGTTCGAGGGCTTCCCGGACTTCCAGGTGCCTCCGCAGACCGCGAAGACGATCAAGGAACTCGGCTACGACACCTGCTCCACCGCCTCCAACCACACCCTCGACCACGGGTACCAGGGGGTGAAGCGCACCCTGGACGCGCTGGATGCCGCCGGGGTGAAGCACACGGGTTCCTTCCGCACCCGCAAGGAGGCACTCACGCCGCTGATCATGGACGTCAAGGGCGTCAAGGTCGCGCAGATATCGTTCGCCTACGGTTTCAACGAGCCGCACCGGCTGCCGAAGGGCAAGCCGTGGCTCGCCAACCAGCAGGACCTCGGCCGGATCAAGGCCGCCGAGCAGCGGGCCCGCAGGGCCGGCGCCGAGGTGGTGATCCTGTCCCTGCACTGGGGGCACGAGCACGAGCCCAGCCCCACCGCCACGCAGCTCTCCTTCGCCCGGCAGATCGCCCGGTCCACCGGCATCAACCTGGTCATCGGCCACCACGCGCACGTCGTACAGCCGATGGAGAAGGTCGACGGCACCTGGGTCGCCTACGGTCTCGGCAACCAGATCGCCCGGCACGAGGCGCCGACGGGGCTGACCGAGGAGGGCGTGATCGCCTGGTTCACGTTCACCGAGCACGGCAAGGGCCACTGGGAGGTCCAGCCGCGCTTCGAGCCGACGATGCTGCAGATCCCGCCGGACACCGAGAAAGCCACGGACGGCGGCAAGGCCACCTACACCGACGACGACGTACGGGACTACCGCCTGCTGGACGTCCCGGCGGCGCTGCGGGACGACCACGGTCTGACCGACCGGCAGCGGTCCCGGCTGCGGCTCGCCTTCGAGCGCACCGAGGGCACGCTGTACAACCGCGGCGCGGCCAAGGACGGCCTGAAGCCGCTGACCCCGATGCCGTGACGCCGGATCGGTGCCCGTCCGACCGCTATGTCCGTCCAGCCCTGACCGCCTGAACGCGAATGTTGCGCAGACCACATAGGTAAGTGAGCAACTTTAGCCACCTCTTACCTGTCTGAGTGCTGCGGGTGTGCTTGCGCAGCATGCATGCCAGTTGTGCACGCATGTTCGAAATATCGTGTCCTTACTTCCGTGCGGAACCGGCCCGCCCGCACACCCCGAGAGGATCCTCCCTTGGCGTCACCGCCCCCGGCGCGGCAGCACCGAGCCCGTCGACGAGCCGACATGTCGCTGCTCGGAGGCATCCGTCCACCGATCGCGGTGCTGTCGGCGCTCCTGCTGGTGCTCGCCGGCATCACCGCACTCGTGCTGGGCCGTGTCGACCATGCCGGGGTGCCGAAAGCGGTGCTGACCTCCCAGCAGCACTTCGCCGAGGACGGCGCCATCGCGCTGCGCGCCTCCATCGACGAGTCCGTCACCGACCTCACCCGGTCCGCCGCCCTGTTCAGCGCGGGCCAGCCGCTCTCCGGCGACGCCGTACTCGACAAGCTCGGCACCACCTACCAGAAGTGGACCGGGACCGCCGTCGTCGAGATCCGCAGCGGCAAGCTGGTCGCGGCCAGGGGTGAGACCGTGCCCCTGACCTCCGTGAACACCTCCACCCTCGGCGACGAGGGCGGACTTGCGCCGCGCATGGTCCGGCTGAAGAACGGCGAGACGCGGCTGCTGTCCTTCGCGCTGCTGTCCTGGCCGGGCAAGCCGCAGCTGCTGCTGGTGGCCTCCAACAACCTGAAATTCCCCGGCATCAGCCTCGGCCAGTTCCGGTCGATCGCGGTGGTCGACCGCGACGGTGCGATGCTCAGCAGCGACGGCATCCCCGAGCCCGAGCAGGTGCGAACCAGCACCGACCGCAAGGACATCACCGCTTCCCGCAAGCAGCTCAAGTCCTTCGGCCAGCTCGCGGCCCACAGGGCCCGGCAGGACCCGCGCTCCAGCAAGGACCCCGGCACCGGTGGCTACCAGGGTGTCAGCGGCAGCCTGATCGGGGGCCACCTGCTCGGCGACCGGTCCGTCGCCGGATACGCCACGCTGGCCGCACCCGCCCCCGGGGAGGTCACCACCGCCAGCGGGCTCGGCCTGTCCGTGGTGGCCATGGTCGAGGTGACCGAGGACCCCACCCGCGCCGACTCCCCGGTGTTCGGCCTGCTGGCGGGCGGGGCGCTGCTCATCGTCGGCGGGATCGCCGTGGCCGTGCTGCTGGGCACCGTGCAGCGCCCGCTGATCCGGCTGTTCCTGGAGTCCCGCCGGCTCAGCCGCGGCGACCTGACCCGGCCCGTCACCGTCCCCGGGTACGGCGAGGCACACCGCGTCGGCCGCGCCCTGGAACGGCTGCGCCGCCAGCTCCTCGGCGAGAGCGCCGAAGCCACCGGCCCGGCACCCCGCCCGCGGGGACCGCGCCGCGTCGGCACCCGAGCCCTGCTCGCGGCCTGCGCGGTGCTGCTGCTGGCCTGGTCGGCACCGCTGATGCTGCTCCTCAACCGAGCCGACAGCACGGCCGTCGTACCGCAGCAGCTCGTCAGCGACCAGCGCGAACGCACCGACACCCTCAGCGACCGGGTGCGCCGGGCGCTCAACGAGGGCAGCGCCGACCTGGAGTCGGTCGCCTCCCTGATCGGCAACCGCACCGAACCCCAGGCCATGGACGGCGTGCTGCAACGCACCCTCGAAGAGAACCGGCGCTACCGCTCGCTCTACGTCGTCGACTCCTCCGGCGAGATCCTGGCCCGGGAGGGCAAGGACCCCAGGGTGATCCGCTCCCAGCGGGTCTCCACCAGCCCGATCCGGCTGCTCGGACACGGCGCCAAGGAGCCCGTCGTCGTCGCCACCGCCGAGATCCCCGGCCGGAACGGAGCCCAGCTCGTCGGCGAGTTCCGCATCGAGTTCCTCAACGCCCTGCTCACCCGGCCGGGCCTCGGCGTGGTCCGCCTCGTCGACCACCAGGACGAGGTCGTCGCGGGCAACACCGGCTTCCTCGCCTTCCAGTCCCTGCCCGACGAGCACCTCGACGACCTGGTCGAGGCCAGCACCCAGCGGCTCGGCAAGAAGGCCCGCGCCAACGGGGTGCTCTACCGCGAGCACGGGGTGCGGATCGCAGCCGCCGCACCCTTCGCCGGCAGCGGCCCCGCAGACTCCCTCGGCTGGAGCGTGGTCAGCTGGCAGCCGGCCGGCCGGCTCGCCATCCCCGAGTACGAATCCCAGAACCGCACCGTTCTCGCCGGTCTGCTCGGCGCCGCGGCGGCCGTCGCCTGCCTGGGCTGGATGCACATCGTGGTGGCCCGGCCCCTGCGCACGCTGGCCGGCCGGGCCGAGGCCCTGGCCGACGGTGACCGCAAGACCGTGCTGTTCCCCCAGCACCACGACGAGGTCGGCGCGGTCACCCGCTCCCTGGAACTCATCCGGCAGCAGCTGCAGGACCAGCGCCGGCAGCAGCCCCGCCGCACCCCGCCCCCGTCGCCCGCGCAGCAGCAGTACACAAGGAACTGATCTCCCGTGCTCTTCCTCTACACCGTGCTGATGGTGTGCTGCGCGATCCTGCTCGTCGCGGGCGTCGTGGAACAGCGCCGGCACTTCACGAACCTGGACCACATACCCACGCGGGTGCTGGTCAACGGCATCCGCGGAAAGTCGTCCATCACCCGCCTGTGCGCGGGCGCCCTGCGCGGCGGCGGCCTGACGACCGTCGCCAAGACCACCGGCACCGCGGCCCGGTTCATCCACCCGGACGCCACCGAGGAGCCGGTCTACCGCAAGTTCGGCATCGCCAACGTGGTCGAGCAGATCGGCATCGTGCGGCGCGCCGCCGCGTACAAGCCGGACGCGCTCGTCATCGAGTGCATGGCCGTCATGCCGGCCCTGCAGGAGATCAACCAGTCCAAGCTGATCCGCTCCACCATCGGCGTGCTGTGCAACGTCCGCGAGGACCACCTCGCCGAGATGGGCCCCACCCTGGACGACGTGGCCCGCTCACTGTGCCGCTCGATGCCCGAGGACGGCATCTGCGTCACCGCCGAGAAGGACCGCTTCCACATCCTCCAGGAGGAGGCGGATGCCCGGAACTGCCGGCTGATCTACGCCGACCCGGAGACGGTCAGCGACGAGGAGCTGCGCGGCTTCAGCTGGTTCACCTTCAAGGAGAACGTGGCCATCGCGCTGGCCGTCGCCGAACTTCTCGGCGTCGACCGGGAGACGGCCCTGCAGGGCATGTACGACGCTCCGCCGGACCCCGGTGTCCTCTCCGTCGAGCGCTATCTGACGCCCGGGGGCAAGAAACTGCGCTTCGCCAACGTCTTCGCGGCCAACGACCCCGAGTCGACGCTGATGAACATCAACCAGCTGCTCGACCTCGGGGCCGTCCACCGCCCGCTCAACGTGGTCATCAACTGCCGTCCCGACCGCGTCGAACGCAATGGGCAGATGGGCGAGATCATCCCCGCCCTCGACCCCGAGCGCGTCTTCGTCATCGGCCACCCGGCCAAGTCCGCCATCGACGCCATCCCCGCCGAGTTCCGCTCGCGCGCCGTCGACCTCGGCGGCGACAGACGCGACCCCGAGGAGTTCATGGCCAAGCTGCTGGACCAGCTCGGCCCGGACTCCTCGCTCGTCGCGATCGGCAACATCCACGGCCAGGGCGAGATCCTGCTGGAGCACCTCGCCGAACTGCCGCCGGACGACAGCGCCGACGAGCCCGTGGCCACGGCCCCGCCCGGCCACGGCACGGCACCCGAGGTGGTCGAGCACGTCGAGACCGTGCAGCTGTACGCGCCCCGCATCGACCCCTACCAGGGCTATTCCGAGGCCTACGAGACGCGCTACGCGCAGCAGCGGTACGTCCCGCCGATCCCCGTGCAGCGTGACGCCGTGCACCCGTACCCGGAACAGGAGTGGGCGGGCCGCACGGGCGACGGGCGGCCGTACCCGGCCGACGGGTGGACGGAGCCCCACCACGGCGGCCGGCCCGGCCCCGCCGTGCCGCAGGTTCATCCGGACACCGGCCCGCCACTCGGGCAGGCCCAGCCGCGCGGGCCGTTCGAACCCCGCGTCGCCCCCCAGCCCTCCGCCGACGACAGCCAGCAGTGGCACAGCCCAGGAGAACAGCGTTGATCCCCTCCGTCCTCACCCCCGAGATCGCCGCCATCGGCATCGGCCTGGGGCTCGTGTTCTCGTTGATGTGCTACCTGACGACCAACCTGTCGCCCGGCGGCATGATCACACCGGGCTGGCTCGCGCTCACCCTCATCGAGGACCTGCAGCGGGCCGCGCTGGTGGTCGGCGTGACCGTGCTGACGTACCTCGCGACGCTGCTCATGCAGAAGTTCGTGATCCTGTACGGCAAGCGGCTGTTCGCGGCCGTGGTGCTCAGCGGCGTGCTCATCCAGGCCACCGTGATCATCGTGCTGCAGATGGAGTTCCCGCTGCTGTACGCCAACCAGACGCTCGGATTCATCGTCCCGGGCCTGGTCGGCTACCAGCTCGTCCGCCAGCCCAAGGGCGCGACGCTGCTGTCCGTCGGAACGGTCACCCTCGCCACCTACGTGGTGCTGACCGCCGGAATCCTGCTGGGCGCCCTGCCGTCCGCCTGAACCCGCCCGTACTCGACGCAACCCTGGAGCCCCCACCATGCCGAAGCGCAAAGGCCGCCCCGTCGTCCATGCGGCAACGGTCCTGGCGCTGCTCGCGGGCAGTGCCTACTTCACCTACGAGCTGCGCAAGGACGAGCAGGCGAAGGTCCCGGCCGCCCAGACGGTCACCGACAACACCCTGCGGAACTCGGGAGCGGCGAGCGGAAAGCAGACCTGGGAGCGGCTGAACGACCCGGCGCGCTCCGTGCTGCGCGACGCCAAGGGCGCGGTCATCGCCACCTTCACCGACGGCGCCCGCACCGCCACGCTCAAGGGTCCGTCCCGGACCTTCGGCGAACCGGCCAACACGAGCACCAAGGTGGTCACCGACGACTGGGTCCGCCTCATGCCGGAGCCCTGGACCAAGGGCGCCCAGGACCAGCAGTGGTTCAAGGACTGGTTCAAGCAGTACTACGGGAGCCAGGAGGACGACGTCTTCGCCATCGCCTTCCAGTACGTACAGGGCGCCCCCGTCAAGAAGGACTCCGCGGGTGTGCCGTACCGGGGCGACGCGGTCTTCGGGCCGTACAAGGCGGACGGCGTGGACCGCCTGGAGCAGAACGACTTCTACGACTACCTCGGCATCCCGTACACCTTCCGCAACGGGACCACGGTGTCCCCGCGCCCGGAGCGCTACCGGGCCCTGGACTGCTCCGGCTTCATGCGCATGGTGTGGGGCTACCGCTCCCGCTACCCGCTGATGGCCTCCGACACCCTCGGCGACGGCCTGCCCCGCTCCGCCAACGGCATGGCCCGCTCCAAGGCCGGCGTCGACATCATCAAGCTCCAGGGCCCCTCTCCCTGGTACACCCGCCCGAAGAACACCGACATGCTGCAGCCCGGGGACCTGCTGTTCTTCAAGATGGACCACCGCACCGGCGACCACATCGACCACGTCGCCCTCTACCTGGGCCTGGACACCGAGGGCCACAAGGTCTTCGTCTCCAGCCGCAAGGAACAGAACGGCCCCACGATGGGTGACAAGGGCGGTGTCTCCCGCATCGACGGCAACGGCTTCTACGCCGAGCTGTTCCGCAGCGCGAAGCGGCTGTGACCGGGAGTGGACGGCCGGGGCCGGGCGGTGGCGGGTGTGGCCTGGACCGGCTCGGGGTGAACCGGTGAACGGCGACTGGCTCATGCGCGGCCGCGACGGCCGGCTCAGCGTCTACCAGCTGTCGGGCGACGCCGTCCTGTGCCGGGCCGAGCGCGGGCCGGGCGGCCCCTGGACCGACCCCCGCAGGGTGGGCGGCGACCAGAGCCTCCACCCCGTCCTCGCCGTCGGCCAGGGCGCCGACGGCTACGCCCACCTGGTCTCCTGGCGGCCCACGAAGAAGGGTGAGTCCGGCCTGGTGCACTCCACCCACTTCCGCCCGCGCCTCGCGGCGCTGGACTGGAACCCGATCGGCCACCCGAACAGGACGGGCGACCGTACGGGGCAGCCCGCGGTCGCCGTGGACGCCCAGGGCCGCGCCCACGTCTTCGTACGCAACACGGACGGCGGGGTGAGCCTGCTCGCGCAGAAGGAGAAGGGCGGCTGGGAGCCCTGGCGCGACCTGTTGGGCCGCGAGGTCCAGGACGGCCTGGCCGCGGTGACGGGGGAGTCCGGCAGGGTCGAGCTGTACGCGTCGGCCCCCGGGGCCCTTCTGCACTGGCGTCAGGAGGAGCCCGGTGCCCGGCCGGTCCTCCAGGAGGCCCTGGAGACCGGGGTCCGCCAGGGCACCCTGTACGCCCTGGCCACGTCGGCCGACAGCACCACCGTCTTCTACACCGACGACGCGGGCGGGCTGTGCGCCTGGCGCCCCGGCGGCAAGCCGGCCACCCTCCTGCCCTCGGCGGGACACGGCCGGGTCGCGGCCGTCCGCTGCGATCTCGACGGGCACGACTGCACCCTGCTGGCGCAGCGCTCGGCGAGCGGCCGGGTGGCCTTCGCCGCCTACCCCACCGAGCTGGAGTCGGCCGGAGCGTGGTGGACGGAGTCGGGCCCGCAGCTGCCGGTGGACGCGCTGGTGTCCCTGGCCGTGGAGGAGGACGACCGGGTGGTGGCGGCGACGTCGTCCCCCTCCACCGGCCGGCTCCTGCTGACCGGACGGAAGGACGAGGCGGGGCTGGCGCTGGAGGCGTGGCGGCAGCTCTGAGTGCGCCATGATGGCGGTCGTGGACACCGAGACACTCATAGACGCCTGGCGGCGTCTTCTCAGCGGCTCCGGAAAATCGTGGGTGCTCTACGAGCACGGCACCTGTGTGGTGCTGGGGGAGCCTGTGGGACCACTCGCCGACCGGGCCACCGAGATCCTGCGCGAGTTCGGTCCCGTGCAGGTGGGCGGTCCGGCGGGCGACTTCCGGGTGCTGGAGCTCAAGAGCGGGGACGGCTGGCTGGTGACGGGCCACCATCCGGACGTGGTCACCTTCGTCGCCCTCGACGAGTCCGAGGATCCCTCGCACCTGGCGGTCGGGATCCACGGGCGGTCCAAGCGCGACCGCGACGGCAGGGAACTGCACGTCGTCCACGTCGAGGACGCGCGCTCTCCCGCCTCCTGACACGCCGATGCCCGGCACACCCCGAGGTGCGCCGGGCATCGCAGGACCCTACGGAGGCCCTACTGCGGGACGCTCGCCACGCCCGGAGCCAGGAACTTCTTGCCGTTCACGCGCTCGGAGACACCCTCGCGGTCCAGGTACGGCGTGATGCCGCCCAGGTGGAAGGGCCAGCCGGCGCCCGTGATCAGGCACAGGTCGATGTCCTGGGCCTCGGCGACGACGCCCTCGTCGAGCATGAGCCCGATCTCCTGCGCCACCGCGTCGAGCACGCGCTCGCGCACCTGCTCCTCGGTCAGGACGGAGTCGCCCTGCTGCAGCAGCGCCGCGACCTCGGGGTCCAGCTCCGGCTTGCCGCTGTCGTAGACGTAGAAGCCACGCTTGCCCGCCTTGACGACGGCCGCGAGGTTCGGGGAGACCGTGAAGCGGTCCGGGAAGGCCCGGTTGAGGGTCTCCGAGACGTGCAGACCGATCGCGGGGCCGACCAGCTCCAGCAGCACCAGCGGGGACATCGGCAGGCCGAGCGGCTCGATGGCCTTCTCTGCGACCTCGACCGGGGTGCCCTCGTCGATGACGTTCTGGATCTCGCCCATGAAGCGGGTGAGGATGCGGTTCACGACGAACGCCGGGGCGTCCTTGGTGAGGACCGCGGTCTTCTTCAGCTTCTTGGCGACGCCGAAGGCGGTGGCCAGCGAGGCGTCGTCGGTCTGCTCGCCCCGGACGATCTCCAGGAGCGGGAGGACGGCGACCGGGTTGAAGAAGTGGAAGCCGACGACCCGCTCGGGGTGCTGCAGCTTCGACGCCATCTCCGTGACCGACAGCGAGGAGGTGTTGGTGGCGAGGATCGCGTGCGCCGGGGCGACCGCCTCGACCTCGGCGAACACCTGCTGCTTGACGCCGATCTCCTCGAAGACCGCCTCGATGATGAAGTCGGCGTCCGAGAAGCCCTCGGCCTTGTCCAGGACACCGGTCACCAGCGCCTTGAGGCGGTTGGCCTTGTCCTGGTTGATCCGGCCCTTGCCGAGCAGCTTGTCGATCTCGGCGTGGACGTAGCCGACACCCTTGTCGACGCGCTCCTGGTCGATGTCGGTCAGGACGACCGGCACCTCCAGGCGGCGCAGGAAGAGCAGCGCGAGCTGGCTGGCCATCAGACCGGCGCCGACGACGCCGACCTTGGTGACCGGGCGGGCCAGGTTCTTGTCCGGGGCACCCGCGGGACGCTTGCCGCGCTTCTGCACCAGGTTGAACGCGTAGATGCCGGAGCGCAGTTCGCCGCCCATGATGAGGTCGGCGAGAGCCTGGTCCTCGGCGTCGTAGCCCTGCTGGAGGTCGCCGTTCTTGGCGGCCGCGATGATGTCGAGGGCGCGGTAGGCGGCCGGGGCCGCGCCGTGCACCTTGCCGTCCGCGATGAAGCGGCCCTTGGCGACGGCCTGGTCCCAGGCCTCGCCGCGGTCGATCACCGGACGCTCGACCTCGACGTCGCCCTTGAGGACGTTCGCGGTCCAGATCAGCGACTGCTCCAGGAAGTCGGCGCCCTCGAAGATCGCGTCCGCGATGCCGAGGTCGAAGACCTGCTGGCCCTTGAGCTGCTTGTTCTGGTTGAGGCTGTTCTCGATGATGACCGAGACGGCCTTGTCGGCGCCGATCAGGTTCGGCAGCAGCGCGCAGCCGCCCCAGCCCGGGACCAGGCCCAGGAAGACCTCGGGGAGGGAGAACGCCGGGATCGCCTTGGAGACGGTCCGGTAGGAGCAGTGCAGGCCGACCTCGACGCCGCCGCCCATCGCCGCACCGTTGTAGTACGCGAAGGTCGGGACCGCGAGGGCCGCGAGGCGCTTGAAGACCTCGTGGCCGCCCTTGCCGATGGCCAGCGCGTCCTCGTGCTTCTTCAGCAGCTCGACGCCCTTGAGGTCGGCGCCGACCGCGAAGATGAACGGCTTGCCGGTGATGCCGACGCCGACGATGTCGCCGGCCGCGGCCTCCGCCTCGACCTGGTCGAGCGCGGTGTTGAGGTTCGCCAGCGAGGCCGGACCGAAGGTGGTCGGCTTGGTGTGGTCGAAGCCGTTGTCAAGGGTGATGAGCGCGAAACGCCCCGCACCGAACGGCAGGTCGAGGTGGCGTACGTGCGCGGACGTCACGACCTCGTCGGGGAACAGCTCGGCCGCACCCTTCAGAAGCTCAGCGGTGGTGCTCACTTGTCCCCCTCGAAGTGCGGGTTCTCCCAGATGACCGTCGCGCCCATGCCGAAGCCGACGCACATGGTGTTCAGGCCGTAGCGGACGTGCGGCTGCTCCTCGAACTGGCGGGCCAGCTGCGTCATCAGACGGACACCGGAGGAGGCCAGCGGGTGGCCGTAGGCGATTGCGCCGCCGTACTGGTTGACGCGCGCGTCGTCGTCGGCGATGCCGTAGTGCTCCAGGAAGGCGAGGACCTGGACGGCGAAGGCCTCGTTGATCTCGAAGAGACCGATGTCGGAGATGCTGAGCCCCGCCTGGGCGAGGGCCTTCTCCGTGGCCGGGATCGGACCGTAGCCCATGACCTCGGGCTCGACGCCGGCGAAGGCGTAGGAGACCAGGCGCATCTTGACCGGCAGGTTGTTCTCGCGGGCGAAGTCCTCGCTCGCGATGATCGAGGCGGTGGCGCCGTCGTTCAGACCGGCCGCGTTGCCGGCGGTGACCCGGCCGTGGACGCGGAACGGCGTCTTGAGGCCCTGCAGGTTCTCCAGGGTCGTGCCCGGGCGCATCGGCTCGTCGGCCGTGACCAGGCCCCAGCCGGTCTCGCCGGCCTCGGGGTTGGTGCGGCGCACCGAGATCGGCACCAGGTCCTGCTGGATCTTGCCGTCGGCGTACGCCTTGGCGGCCTTCTCCTGCGAGCGCACGGCGTATTCGTCGGCGCGCTGCTTGGTGATGGTCGGGTAGCGGTCGTGCAGGTTCTCGGCGGTCATGCCCATGAACAGGGCGGACTCGTCGACCAGCTTCTCGCTGACGAAGCGCGGGTTCGGGTCCACGCCCTCGCCCATCGGGTGGCGGCCCATGTGCTCCACGCCACCGGCGATGACGGCGTCGTAGGCGCCGAACGCGATCGAACCGGCGGTGGCCGTGACGGCGGTCAGGGCGCCGGCGCACATGCGGTCGATCGAGTAGCCGGGGACCGACTGGGGCAGACCGGCGAGGATGCCGGCGGTGCGGCCGAGGGTCAGGCCCTGGTCGCCGATCTGGGTGGTCGCGGCGATGGCGACCTCGTCGATCTTCTTCGGGTCCAGGCCGGGGTTGCGGCGCAGCAGCTCCCGGATCGCCTTCACGACCAGGTCGTCGGCGCGGGTCTCGTGGTAGATGCCCTTCGGGCCCGCCTTGCCGAACGGGGTGCGGACGCCGTCTACGAAGACGACATCCCTGACGGTACGAGGCACGATGGCTCTCCTCCAGGGTGCGGGATGGCACTGCTGCGACGCGCAAGAGCTGAGCGCGCGCTCAGGACCCATGCTACTTATGAGTAACGTAGCTGCACAGTCCTGCTCGGGGGAGCGGTGAACGTCACACCAGGGGGCCGGTGCGACACCGGCACCCGGTGCTGCAGTCCGTGCCCACCCGTTCCGCCCTGCGGAACGCCTGCCCACGGCGATTCCACATGATTCCCGGAACGCCACAGCGCTTCCCGGCGGGTCGCGGTGGGGCAGGGCGGGTCGCGGTGGGGCACCGGATGGTCCGCGGCAGCGCCGACGGTGCAGGACGGTTCACGGCAGTGCCCGCAGTGTCGGCAGCGCTGGCAGTGCAGGCAGCGCTGGCAGTGCCGGCGGTCTCGGCGGTGCAGGAAGTCTCGACCGTGCAGGCAGTACCGGCAGCACCGGCAGTACCGGCAGTACCGGAGGGAATCTTGGCGTGTTCTCGACGTGCCGGTGGTGCCCCGTCAGGGGCGCGGGGAACTGCGCGAGCGACCACAACGGACCCGCGGCCGCCGCGCGCGACCAGGCCCAACCAGGCCCTGCGGAGCCTGGGCGCCCGGCGCGGACAGCTGTAACACCGGGCACCGACAGCACGGCCCCGGCGCCGCCGCATCGGCCCCGGCGGGGCGGGCTACGCCCCCTTCGCCAACAGCGCCGAAACCAGCACCGCCGTCACCTGCTCCACCTGCCACGCACGCGCGCCGTATCCGGCCAGCGCAGATCCCACGGCTTCCGTGTCGGCGGCCGGCGGCTCCCAGCAGATCCGGCGCACGGTGTCCGGAGAGACCAGATTCTCCTGAGGCATGTTGAGCTGCTCGGCCAGTGCCGACACCCCGGCCCGTGCAGCGGACAGCCGGGCCGCGGCGGCGGGGTCCTTGTCGGCCCAGGCCCGTGGCGGCGGCGGCCCGGTGACGGGCTGCCCCGGCTGCGGCAGCTGCGCCTCGGCCAGAGCCTTCGCGCGATCCACCGCGGCCTGCCACTGCTCCAGCTGCCGCCGCCCCGTCCGGTGCCCGAACCCGTTCAGCGCCGAGAGCGCGTGCACGTTGACCGGAAGGGCGAGCGCCGCCTCCACGATGGCGGCGTCACTGAGGACCTTGCCCGGCGACACGTCCCGCCGCTGGGCGATCCGGTCCCGCGTCTGCCACAGCTCCCGCACGACAGCCAGCTGGCGGCGCCGCCGCACCTTGTGCATGCCGGACGTACGACGCCAGGGGTCCTTGCGGGGCTCGGCCGGCGGCGCGGACGCGATCGCGTCGAACTCCTGGCGCGCCCACTCCAGCTTGCCCTGCCGGTCCAGCTCCTTCTCCAGCGCGTCGCGCAGGTCGACGAGGAGTTCCACGTCCAGCGCGGCGTAGCGCAGCCAGGGCTCGGGCAACGGGCGGGTGGACCAGTCGACGGCGGAGTGGCCCTTCTCCAGGACGAAGCCGAGGACACCCTCGACCATGGCGCCGAGGCC
Source organism: Streptomyces sp. NPDC020362 (assembly GCF_040642095.1). Taxonomy (NCBI): domain Bacteria; kingdom Bacillati; phylum Actinomycetota; class Actinomycetes; order Kitasatosporales; family Streptomycetaceae; genus Streptomyces; species Streptomyces sp. NPDC020362. Next base: position 6,282 of record NZ_JBFAET010000107.1, on the reverse strand, counting down.
GACCCGGGGGAACCCGGCGAGCCGGCCGGCCAGCTCGGTGTCGAACAGCGCGCCCGGCATCATGCCTATCTCGCGCAGGCAGGGCAGGTCCTGGGTGGCCGCGTGCAGCACCCATTCGACGCCGGACAGCGCCTCGCCGAGGCCGGACAGGTCGGGGCAGGCGACGGGGTCGATCAGCGCGGTGCCGGCCCCCTCGCGACGCAGCTGCACCAGGTAGGCGCGCTGGCCGTAGCGGTAGCCGGAGGCGCGCTCGGCGTCGACGGCGACGGGGCCGGAACCGGCGGCGAACGCGGCGATCACCTCGCTGAGTGCGGCCTCGTCGACGATCACCGGCGGAATGCCCTCGCGGGGCTCCAGCAGTGGAGTCGGCGCCCCCGTCGCAGACCCTCCGGCGTCGTCCGGAGGAGTGCCTCCGGTGGTGCGCAGGGAAGCGTCTGCTGCGGTGTCTTGGGCGTCGGTCACATGTCAAGGGTATCCATGTGTGGACAGCGCCCGTCGCCGGAACGTTCCGTCGACGGGCGCCGGAGGGTCGTAAACCAGTCAGGCCGGTGAAACGTCGGGTTCACGTGACTGAACCGGTGCTTCCGCCGAGCAGTCCGGCGGAGGGTGCGGAGCAGGGTCGGTGGAGGGTGCGGAGCAGGGCCAGTTGAGGGTGCGGAGCAGGGTCAGTGGATGATTCCGGTGCGCAGGGCGACGGCCACCATGCCGGCCCGGTCGCCCGTGCCGAGCTTGCGCGCGATGCGGGCCAGGTGGCTCTTCACGGTCAGTGCGGACAGGCCCATCGAGACGCCGATCGCCTTGTTCGACTGGCCCTCGGCGACCAGCCGCAGCACCTCGACCTCGCGCCCGGACAGCTCCCGGTAGCCGCCCGGGTGGCTCGGGGCACCCGGGGGGCGGCGGTGCATACGGGGGCCGGCGCCCAGGGGGGCGGCGCCGGGCCGGGCGGGGAGTCCGATGTTCGTCCTGGTGCCGGTGACGACGTAGCCCTTCACCCCGCCCGCCAGGGCGTTGCGGACGGCGCCGATGTCGTCGGCGGCGGAGAGGGCCAGCCCGTTGGGCCAGCCCGCGGCGCGGGTCTCGGACAGCAGGGTCAGGCCGGAGCCGTCGGGCAGGTGGACGTCGGCGACGCAGATGTCGCGAGGGTTGCCGATGCGGGGACGAGCCTCCGCGATGGACGAGGCTTCGATGACATCGCGCACACCGAGCGCCCACAGATGGCGGGTGACGGTGGAGCGGACGCGCGGGTCGGCCACGACCACCATGGCGGTCGGCTTGTTCGGGCGGTAGGCGACCAGGCTTGCGGGCTGCTCGAGGAGAACGGACACCAGGCCTCCTGGGTGGGGGACGGGGCCGGCTTTGGGGAAGAAGCCGGGACGAACCGTACTTTCAAGGTCACAGTCGTCTTCGGCAGCAAACCCGTCCGCCTTTAGAGAATGATCACGATCTAGTGAGTAACAATCCGTGCAATTCGGACACGCGATCGATCATCCGAAGATCGAGTCGGTTCGGGCCGGTGCGATTCGGGTGCAGAAAGTGGCCGTATCGACAAAGGGATGGTCAATAGAGCGTTCACGGGGATTAACCCGGCGTGACCGGTTGTGACGTCACCGGGACTGCGGACCCCTGCGCTGCGGGAGCGTCACCACCGAGGCGTCACCCGGACCGGCCGGGGGCAGCCCGCCGACCTGGGCCAGCAGATCGCACCAGGAGGCCAGGTGGGCGGCGGTGTCCGGCACCCCGCCCAGGCCCTCGCGGGGGGTCCAGGAGGCACGGATCTCGATCTGCGAGGCGGACGGCCGCTCGGCCAGCCCGCCGAAGTAGTGCGAACTCGCGCGCGTGACCGTGCCGCTCGGCTCGCCGTAGGTGAGCCCCCGCGACTGCAGCGCGCCGGTCAGCCACGACCAGCACACCTCGGGCAGCAGCGGATCGGCCGCCATCTCCGGCTCCAGCTCCGCGCGTACCAGGGTCACCAGTCGGAACGTGCCCCGCCAGGCGTCGTGCCCGGCCGGGTCGTGCAGCAGCACCAGCCGCCCGTCGGCCAGATCCTGGTCGCCGTCGACGACCACGGCCTCCAGCGCGTACGCGAACGGGGCGAGCCGCTGCGGGGCGGGCGTCGGCTCCACCTCGACCTGCGGCCGCAGGCGCGCGGTGCGCAGGGCCTCCACCGCGGCCCGGAACGCCGGCGGGGCGGTATTGCCCGGATGCCGGTCCGCCTCACCGGCCTCCTTCGCGTCGTCCACACCGTCAGTACTGTCCGACGTTCGTCCTTGAGCCGCAGCCATGGCGGAAGAGTAAGGGGAACTGGCGCTCGGTGCTGGCCTAGACACCCCGCGGCCGGATGTGCCGTACCGGCCGCGAGCCGCCGCCCCGGCCCGCCGTACCGGCCCGGACGGCCTCCTGCGCGAGGGCCGGACGGGCTGCGTGTCGCTCATCGGGGTCGTGGGAGACTTTCCCCGTGACCGCCAACGACACCCCTACGGGCCAGCAGCCGACAGCGACGTACGACAGCGCCTTCCTCAAGGCGTGCAGGCGCGAGCCCGTGCCGCACACTCCCGTGTGGTTCATGCGCCAGGCCGGCCGCTCCCTGCCGGAGTACCGCAAGGTGCGCGAGGGCATCCCCATGCTGGAGTCCTGCATGCGGCCCGAGCTGGTCACCGAGATCACGCTGCAGCCGGTGCGCCGCCACAACGTGGACGCGGCGATCTACTTCAGCGACATCGTCGTCCCGCTCAAGGCCATCGGTGTCGATCTCGACATCAAGCCCGGTGTCGGCCCGGTCGTCGAGCAGCCGATCCGCACCCGCGCCGACCTCGCCCGGCTGCGCGACCTCACCCCCGAGGACGTGCCCTACGTCACCGAGGCGATCGGCCTGCTCACCCGCGAGCTGGGGAGCACCCCGCTGATCGGATTCGCCGGCGCGCCTTTCACCCTCGCGAGCTACCTGGTCGAGGGTGGTCCGTCCCGCACGTACGAGAACGCCAAGGCGATGATGTACGGCGACCCCGAGCTGTGGGCCGACCTGCTGGACCGTCTCGCCGACATCACCGCCGCCTTCCTGAAGGTGCAGATCGAGGCGGGCGCGAGCGCGATCCAGCTCTTCGACTCCTGGGTCGGCGCGCTCGCCCCGGCCGACTACCGGCGCTCGGTCATGCCCGCCTCGGCGAAGGTGTTCGAGGCCGTCTCGGGCTACGGCGTGCCGCGCATCCACTTCGGCGTCGGCACCGGTGAGCTGCTGAAGCTCATGGGCGAGGCCGGTGCGGACGTCGTCGGTGTCGACTGGCGCGTCCCGCTGGACGAGGCCGTCCGCCGGGTCGGCCCCGGCAAGGCGCTCCAGGGCAACATCGACCCGACGGTCCTGTTCACCGACAAGGACACCGTCGAGACCCGGGCCCGCGAGGTCCTCGACGCGGCCGCCGGCCTGGAGGGCCACGTCTTCAACCTGGGCCACGGCGTGCTGCCGAACACCGACCCGGACGCGCTGACCCGGCTCGTGGAGTACGTCCACACGCACAGCGCCCGCTGAGCGCACCCGCTCACCACACCTGACGCGACCGGGCCCGCCTGCCGAACAGCAGGCGGCCCGGCTCCGGCGGGGGCGGCGTGCCGGGCTTGAGCGGCCAGGCGAGCAGCATGCCCGCCACGAAGCCGACCACGTGCGCCGCGTACGCCACCGTGCCGGCGCCGGAGACGCCGTGCCCCGAGGAGTACACCGCCTGGAGCGCGAACCAGAAGCCCAGCACCAGCCAGGCGGGCAGCCTGAGCGGCAGGAAGACCAGGAACGGGACGAGGACCCAGACCCTGGCCGTCGGATACAGCACCAGATAGGCGCCCAGCACACCGGCGATCGCTCCGGACGCGCCGATCAGCGGGTCGCCGGAGGCGTCGTTGAGCAGCGCGAAGCCGTAGCCGGCCGCGTAGCCGCAGACGACGTAGAAGAGGAAGTAGCGGATGTGGCCCATCCTGTCCTCGACGTTGTTGCCGAAGATCAGCAGGAAGAGCATGTTGCCGAGCAGGTGCAGCCAGCTGCCGTGCAGGAACATCGCGGTGAACACGGACAGGGGCGGGGACTTGTCGTAGCCGGGCGGTTCCACCACACAGCCCGGGCCGTGCGGGCCCACGCCCACGTCGCCCGTCGGGACCAGCCGCGGTGTCTGATGGTGGATCAGCTCCCGGGGGACCGCCGCGTAGTGGTCCATGAACGCCTGGAGATGGCACAGCTGCGCAAGATCGCCGCCTCCGGCCACGGACCCGGCTATGCCCGGGGTGGCCAGGAAGACGAGGACGTTGGCGGCGATGAGCGCGTACGTCACACAGGGCGTACGGCGCACCGGATTCACGTCATGGACGGGGATGACCACACAGGAGTAGTGCCCGCGACGCGGCGTGCGAACCGGTGAACGCCGCCGGGCGCGGGTGCGTATCTGTTCTCAACCGACGTGAGGATCAGGCGATGAACGCTCCGCAGGTTTCGGCGATGCATGCTCTGCCCGACGGCGAGGCCGAGCTGTCTTTGGTGCTACGGCTTCCCTGGGAGGACGTGGCGCGGCTCGGTCAGGAGGCGGGGCGGCTGGCCGCCCAGATGCAGCGGCCGGTGACGCTGGACGAGGCGGTGAGCAACCGGCTCCGCTCGACCCGGCCGGCGGCGTCTCATGCGAAGCCGGCGGGGGAGCAGCCTGCGGCCGTGACGTCGAGTGCGGCGGTCACTTCTCTGCCGCGGATCAGCGGGACGGCTTGAGGAGCATCGAGGGGTGCGGGTGCTCCGTGGCAGGTCGCGGACGCGCGGCGGAGCCGCATGTCGACGCAGCCCCGCGCCCCTGAGGGGGTTTCCCCGGCTCTCGTTCACAGGCTCCCTCGGCGCACCTCGGCAGTCGCCTTTCGCGCTGCCACCAGCACCGGGTCCCACACCGGCGAGAACGGCGGGGCGTAGCCCAGGTCCAGGGCCGTCATCTGTTCCACCGTCATCTGCGCGGTCAGGGCCACCGCCGCGATGTCGACCCGCTTGGCCGCGCCCTCCCTGCCGACGATCTGCACGCCGAGCAGGCGGCCCGTGCGGCGTTCGGCGAGCATCTTGACCGTCATCGCGGCGGCGCCGGGGTAGTACCCGGCGCGGCTGGTCGACTCGATGGTGACGGTCTCGTACTGGAGGCCGACGCGGCGGGCGTCCTTCTCGCGCAGGCCGGTGCGGGCGATCTCCAGGTCGCAGACCTTGCTGACCGCCGTGCCGACGACACCCGGGAAGGTGGCGTAGCCGCCGCCGGCGTTGGTGCCGATGACCTGGCCGTGCTTGTTCGCGTGGGTGCCGAGCGGGACGTACTGCTCCTGGCCGGAGACGAGGTTGAGCACCTCGACGCAGTCGCCGCCCGCCCAGATGTTCTCGTGGCCGCGCACGCGCAGGGCGAGGTCGGTGAGCAGGCCGCCGTGCGCGCCGAGCGGAAGGCCCGCCGCCTCGGCCAGCTCCGTCTGCGGGCGCACACCGATGCCCAGCACCACCACGTCCGCCGGGAATTCGGCGTCCTGGGTGGCCACCGCCCGCACCCGGCCGTCCTCGCCGGTGAGGATCTTGGTGACCTCGGCGTCGTCGACCATGGTGATGCCCAGGCCCTCCATGGCCCGGTGCACCAGGCGGCCCATGTCCGGGTCGAGCGTGGACATCGGCTCGCTGCCCCGGTTCACGACCGTCACCTCGTAGCCGCGGTTGATCAGCGCCTCGGCCATCTCCACGCCGATGTAGCCCGCTCCGACGACCACAGCACGACGGCCACGCGTGCCGGTCAGGGAGTCGAGCAGCGCCTGGCCGTCGTCCAGGGTCTGTACGCCGTGTACGCCAGGAGCGTCCGCGCCCGGCATGTCCGGGCGGATCGGGCGGGCACCGGTCGCGATCACGAGCTTGTCGTACGACGTCCAGGACTCGTCCCCGGAGTCGACGTCACGCGCGCGTACCCGGCCGCCCGCCACGTCGATCTCCAAGACCTCCGTGCGCATCCTGAGATCGATGTCCCGCGCGCGGTGCTCCTCGGGCGTACGGGCGATCAGCCGGTCCCGCTCGGGGACGTCGCCCCCCACCCAGTACGGGATCCCGCACGCCGAGAAGGAGCTGAAGTGGCCGCGCTCGAAGGCCACGATCTCCAGCTCACCGGGTCCGCGGAGCCGACGGGCCTGCGACGCCGCGGACATCCCCGCCGGGGCGCCCCCCCGCCACCCCCCCCCGTCCCGGGCCCCCCGCCCGCGCGGGAGCGGGGGGGGGGGGGGGCGAGGGGGCGGGGGGTTGGGTTGGAGTAGGGG
>NZ_JBFAET010000106.1:0-31869 GCF_040642095.1 Streptomyces sp. NPDC020362 | reverse complement strand
CGACACCGGCGTCCCGGGGGTGGCGGGGTTGCCGCCGTTACACGCTGACCTCGGGTGCGGTGATGGCCGCGCGGCCTTCACCGCACGGGAGGACTGCGCCGTGGTCAAGCCCAGCCGACGTTCACCACGCCTGTGGCCGGTGCTCCACGGGACGACCGTGCCCGCCGGCGCGGCATCGCCGTCACCGGGACACCGCGCACCGCGGCGTCAGGTCGCGTTGGAGGCGTTCTGGCCCAGGGCGACCGCTATCGTCTCGCCGGTGATGAAGCGGGCCTCGTCGGAGCAGAGGAAGGCCATGGTGTTGGAGATGTCCTCGCACTCGGCCCATGCCTCGGGGATGGTGTTGAACTCGCGGAAGGCCTGGACGACTTCCTCCCGGCTCGGATTGTCCAGGTGCGGCAGGAACAGCTTGTATGCGCTCGGGTTGTTGATCATCGGGGTGTCCACCGCTCCCGTGCACACCACATTGGCCGTGATTCCGTAGCGGCCGACCTCGGTGGCCACCGACTTGACCAGTCCGATGAGCCCCCACTTGGTCGCCGCGTAGTGTCCGACGTTCGCCATGCCCATCTTGCCGGCCATCGACGAGGTCGCGACGATCCGGCCCCGGCGCCGCTCGATCATGCCGGGAAGCACGGCACGGATGGAGTGGAACGCCCCGGTCAGGTTGACGTCCACCATGTCCTGCCAGGTCCGGTCGGACATCTCCGCGATCGTCGAGAACGAGAACACCCCGGCGTTGGCGAGCAGGAAGTCGACACCTCCCAGCTCCTCCTCGACCTGGCCGACAAAGCTGCCGAGCCGTCGGGCGTCGCGCACGTCGACCCTGCCGGAGACACACCTGCGGCCCAGGTTCTCCACCAGCTTGACGGTCTCGTCCAGGTCGTCGGTGCCCGGCATCGTGTACGGCACGGAGCCCACCTGCGCGGCGACGTCGAGGACGGCCACGTCGGCTCCTTCGCGGGCGAACCTGACCGCGTGGGAACGCCCCTGGCCCCGGGCCGCGCCGGTGACGAGCACCACCTTGCCGTCGAACTTGCCCATCGCTTTCCTCCGCGTCGTGAGTGGGTCGGCGTCCTGCCACCATCGGGGTTCGGGATCGGCTCCGGCTCGAGCGGTGCTCGGCCAGGCCCGCGGCACCGCTCTCCAGCGACCGCCGAGCCCGATCCGAGCCGGGTGGGGCATGAATGAAGGCCGTCGTCGTTGGCCAGGTGTGAAGGAGCGTCATGACCGGCGTGTTTGCGAAAATTCCGAAGACGGCCCGTGAGGTGCGGCTGGCCAGGCATCTGGAAGGTGACCTCACTCCCCAGCACTTCGATGTCGTGGAGGTCGAGGTACCCGAGCCGGCCTCGGGTGAGGTGCTGGTCCGTACCGACTACCTGCCACTGGCCGCCGCCTACCAGGACCTCATGAGGACCGACTGCCAACTCCCTCTGCCCCCGTTCCAGGTGGGTCACCGGCTGGGCGGCGGTGCGCTCGGCACGGTCGTGCGGTCGGCGAGCGACGATCTGGCCGTCGGCGATGTCGTGCAGTCCTTCACGGGTTGGGGAGAGTACGCCTCCGGTCCCGCGAACATCTTCGTCAAGGTCGACCCGGGGCTGTTCCCGAGCCCCGTGTACTTCCTGAGTCAAGGTCCCACCGCGTACTACGGCATGGCCACCCTCGCCCAGGCCTCAGAGGGCGACGTGGTCTTCGTGTCCGGTGCGGCGGGCGGCGTGGGCTCCCTCGCCGGCCAGATCGCGAAATGCCTCGGTGCCGCCAAGGTGATCGGCAGTGCGGGCAGCAGCGCCAAGGTGGACTACCTGGTGAACGAGCTGGGTTTCGACGCCGCGTTCGACTACCACGAGGGTCCCGTCGTCGAACAGCTGAGGAAGCTGGCTCCCGACGGCATCGACGTGTTCTTCGACAACGTCGGGGGCGAGCAGTTCGAGGCCGCCGTCGAGGTGGCGGCGCCGCATGCGCGCTTCGCCCTGTGCGGAGCGCTGTCGGCGCAGAACGGGCGCGGGGCCGCACCGCGGTTCGACCTCATGACGGCCATCACCAAGCACCTGACGCTGCGGCCGTTCGCCTGCTACCACACCCCGGAGCAGATTCTGGGCTGGCTGGAACACTTCACCAAGTGGGTCGCCGAGGACCGGTTCGTCTTCCCGCACACGCTGGTCGAGGGCGGTATCGAGGCGGCGCCCTCCGGTCTGATCGCGCTCCTGAAGGGCGCGTACCGGGGCAACGTGGCGGTACGGATCTCAGCCGTCTGACCGGTGAGCCGTGATGTCGACCGGTGCGCGGTAGGCGCACCGGTCGACTGCGTCGTACACCGTGGAGATGCCGGTGCTGGTGAACGTGTCACCCCGCCCGAGGGCGTGCTGGTCGATGTCCACCCATCCGATGTAGGCGCCGTGCGGGTCGAACAGCGGCTCCGTGATCCGGTACGAGAAGGAGTCCGGTCCGGTGGGGGTCCAGGTGCCCGCGCCCACCCCGCCGGATATGAGCAGCGCGCGGCCGTCGGCGGTGAAGCGCAGGGTGCTCAGCGACGTTTCGCTGGGACGCGCGACCTGTGCCGTCCAGGTGCCCGCCACGTCGGGAGGTGTCAGCATGGCGCGCAGCATCGGGGGCTCGGCTCGAAGCTCTCTCGACCGGGGGCGGACCCGGCGCGTTGCCGTCCTTCCCCGCCGGCCCGCGGCCCGCCGGGAAGTGGCCGGCCGAGCGGCTGGACACCGCTGCCCGGCCGCGAGCAACCGTTGTGCACCGCCCGGTACTTGGACCCGACCGACGAAGACGCCGGCTCGCGGCGTCGGGCCGCGGGCCGGCGTCCAGGCACCTGGTGCCGCTTCGTCAGCGCAGATCCCTGAAGAACTCCGTGAGCTCGTACACCAGGGCCTCGGGGCACTCCAGGGCCGGGAAGTGACCGCCGCTCTCGTGGTCCGTCCAGCGGCGCACATCGGTGAAGCGCCCCTCCACCCAGGGCCGCGGCATACGGCCGTCCTTGGGGAAGTTGGAGATCGCCGCGGGCACGGTAACCGGGGCGAGCGCGAGTTTGTTGTGGCTCTCCCAGTAGATGCGGGCGGACGAGGCTGCGGTCGCGGCGAACCAGCCCACCGAGGCCATGTCGAGCAGGCGCTCCCGGGTGATCACCTTCTCCAGGTCGCCGTCGTGATCGCTCCAGGCCCAGTACTTCTCGGCCATCCATGCCAGTTGACCCGCCGGCGAGTCGGCGAGCCCGTATCCGAGGGTCTGCGGGCGGGTGGCCTGGATGACCGAGTAGCCGCCCTCCTGCTGCTGGAACTCCTTCATCGCGGCCAGGCCCCGCAGATCGCGCTCGGAGAGCTCCACCTGTTCCTGCGGCGGCCGGGCGAACGGCATCGTCAGGTGGATACCGGCCAGCGAGCCGCGGTCGTTCTCGCCCATGACGGCGGTGATGAACGAACCCCAGTCCACCCCGTGGGCGGCATAGCGCCGGTAGCCGAGCCGTTCCATCAGCTGCGCCCAGGCGGCCGCCGTGCGTTCGGCGGTCCACCCGGCGGCGGTCGGCTTGTCGCTGAAGCCGAAGCCCGGCAGCGAGGGGCAGACGACATGGAAGGCGTCGGCCGGATCGGGCGGATCCGTCAGCAGACCGATGAGGTCCTGGAACTCCGCCACCGAACCGGGCCAGCCGTGGCTGACGAGCAGGGGCAGGGCATCGGGGTGCCGGGAGCGGGCGTGCAGGAAGTGGATGCCGAGCCCGTCGATCTCGGTCCGGAACTGGGGAATCGCGTTGAGCCGGGCCTCGGCGGCGCGCCAGTCGTAGTCGTGCGCCCAGTGGGCACACAGTTCCCGCATGAGGGACAACGGCATGCCCTGGGCGTGGCCGGGCACGGTCTCCGCCTCCGGCCAGCGGGTCCTGGACAGCCGATGCCTGAGATCGGTGACGTCCGCCTCGGGTATGTCGATACGAAAGGGCGTGAGTGCCGCGCTCATCGGAGAGTCCCTTCGGCGCTGTTCCGGCATCGGTCGCCAGAGGCTAGGAGCGGCGGCTGCACGGCGGCTCGACTCCGGGTCGAGACGGCCGCTCCCGGCGGCGGGACCCGTGGCCGCGCACGGCTCCGGCCCGCCCGCCGGACCATCGGGGCTCGTGGCCGTCCCCAGCAGGAATTGAGCGGCCCCCGACTTTCGCGGCACATGCTCCGGCCCATGACGCACCTGTGACCTACCGAGGAGGATCCTGATGAAGGCGCTTGCCCTGGCGGGTGGGCTGGGCAGCCGGCTGCGTCCGCTGAGTCACTCCATGCCGAAGCAGCTGATCCCCATCGCCAACAAGCCGGTACTCGTCCATGTCCTGGAGAATCTGCGGGACCTGGGCGTCACCCAGGTCGGTGTGGTGGTCGGAGACCGCGGGCAGGAGATCTCGGCGGCCCTCGGCGAGCGTGCGGTGCCGGGCATCGAGATCACCTACATCCAGCAGGACAGGCCGCTCGGTCTCGCCCACTGCATCGCGATCGCGCGCGACTTCCTCGGCGACGACGACTTCGTCATGTATCTCGGGGACAACATGCTGGTCGACGGCGTACGGGACATCGCCGCGGAGTTCGCGCAGAAGCGTCCGGCGGCCCAGATCGTCGTCCACAAGGTCCCGGACCCGCGGGCGTTCGGCGTCGCGGAGCTCGACGAGGACAGCCGGGTGATCCGTCTCGTCGAGAAGCCCCGGCACCCGCGCAGCGACCTCGCGGTGATCGGCGTGTACTTCTTCACCTCGGCCGTCCATGACGCAGTGGCCGCCATCGAGCCGAGCCTGCGGGGCGAGCTGGAAGTCACCGACGCGTTGCAGTGGATGGTGGACCAGGGGGCCGAGGTGGTGGCGCGGACCTACGCGGGCTACTGGAAGGACACCGGCAAGGTCGAGGACATGCTCGACTGCAATCGCGAGCTCCTGGACCGCGTGCAGCGCTGCGTGCGGGGTGAAGTGGACGACGAGAGCGAGGTGTTCGGCCCTGTGGTGATCGAGGAGGGTGCGCGTGTCGTCCGCTCGCGCATCGTCGGCCCCGCGGTCATCGGGGCCGGATCCCTGGTGGAGGACAGCTCTGTGGGTCCGCACACGGCCGTGGGACGCGACTGTGTCCTCCTTTCTGCGGGAGTGCACTACTCCATCGTGCTGAACGGTGCGACCGTGCAGCGGGTCGGCGGTCTGCACAGCTCGGTCATCGGGCGGGACGCCACGGTCGCCTCGGCGGTGATCGCCGAGTGCGGTCGCCTCGTGGTCGGTGACCACTCCGTGGTGGAGGTCACCACGTGATACGCCCCCTCCGACCGGAGTAGGGTGCCCGGTTCGTGTGACGGGACACCGCCGACGGGTCTCGAGGAACACCTGAGGAAAGGATTCCGGTCAGTGGCGACGGGAGACGCGGAGGTACTGGACCGGCGGGCGCTCAACCGGGCGCTCCTCGCCCGGCAGTTGCTGACCCGGAGGGCGGAGCTGTCGGCAACGGAGGCCGTGGGCCATCTCGTCGGCATGCAGGCCCAGGTGCCCAACCCGCCCTACATCGGGCTGTGGACCCGGTTGGCCGGCTTTCGCATCGAGGATCTCGCCAGGGCGGTCAGGGACCGTGCGGTGGTGCGCCTGGTCCTGATGCGCGGCACGATCCACCTGGTCACGGCCGAGGACTGCCGGTGTCTGCGGCCCGTGCTGCAGCCGTCGCTGGAGCGGGCCCTGAACGGTGCCTTCGGCCGCAGACTGACCGGCCTCGACCTGTCCGCGGTGGCTGCCCTCGGCAGGGAGCTGGTCGAGGCGGAGCCGGCCACCCTGGGCGGGCTCGGCAGGCTGCTGGCCGAGCGCTGGCCGGACCGGGACGCCTTCGCGCTGGCCAATGCGGTGCGCAATCTGGTGCCGCTGGTGCAGGTTCCGCCGCGCGGACTGTGGGGCGAGAGCGGGCAGGCGGTGCACACCACGGCCGAGTCCTGGCTGGGCCGGGCGACGGCCGTGGACGCGACGCCGGACACCATGGTCGAGCGCTACCTCGCGGCCTTCGGCCCGGCGTCGGTCAAGGACGTGCAGATCTGGTCCGGCATGACCCGCCTCGCCGAGTCCATGCGCCGGCTCCGGCCCCTGCTGCGCACCTTCCGCAGCGAGAGCGGCGTCGAGCTGTTCGACCTGCCGGATGCTCCTAGGCCGGACGGGGACGTTCCCGTGCCGGTCCGGTACCTGCCCGAGTTCGACAACGTCCTGCTGTCGCACGCCGATCGCAGCCGCATCATCTCCGCCGATCACCGAAAGCCGGTCTTCACCACGAACGGGCTGATCAAGTCCACGTTCCTGGTCGACGGGTTCGTGCGCGGGCTGTGGCGCATCGAGCGGCGCCGGGACACCGCGACGCTGGTCGTCGAGGCGTTCGGCCGTCCGCTGGCGAAGAAGGACCGTACGGCGCTGGCCCAGGAGGGGACCCGGCTGCTGGCGTTCGCCGCGGCCGACGCGGCGGCCCACGACGTCCTCTTCGCCTGACCCCTTCGGAAGCGCCGGCCGGGGTCGTGCCGCGGTCCGCGCCGACGGCCCCGCCGGCCGCCGCCGCGACCTGCGCCGGGCACCGCTGAAGGCGGGCTCGGAGCGAGCCCGCCCCCAGGCCCGCCTTCGGACGCGGCGCGGGCGGTCCGGCTCAGTCGTGGTCCGCGGGGACGTCCGGGCGGGGGGTACGGGACGGGCAGACGGCCCGGCGCGACGGCAGCTCTCCGTCCACCAGATAGCGGTGCACCACGGCGTCGACGTACGGGTTGCCGCCGAGCACATAGACCTCGTGCTCCCCCGAGTCCTCGACCGTGAGGAGATGGTGGCCCAGGCGCTCGGCCATGGCGACGCCCCCCGCGTAGTGGTCCATCGGGTCGCCGTCCGCCTGGACCACCAGCCCCACCGGATAGCCGTCGCGGGCCGGTACGACCGGGGCTTCGGGAGCCTCGAAGGCCCGGAAGGCGCCTACCCAGGGCTGGGCCCTGAGGACCCCGTAGCCGTACGGGAAGCGCTTACGGAAGTCACGCATGTCCTGGTAGTAGACCTCCAGGTCGGCGGGCCACCGGTGCTCCAGGGTGATGGCTTCCAGGACACCGACGCGCAGATCGCCCTCGCTGTCGGCCGGGCGCCAGGTGCCCTGTTGCGCCAGCAGCCCCCGGCAGGTCTCGGCGTCGTCGAGGGAACTCTGCAGGCGTGCCACGAGGAGGGCGAGTTCCGCCCACTGTCCGCGGTCCGCGGCGCGGTTGCCCACGGCGCCGTCGAACAGGGTGCGCAGCTGCGGGTCGCCGCTTTCCAGCGTCTCCAGGCCCTGGGCCACCTCCTCGACCGCACCGAGCACATGGGCCGGGAAGTGGCCGAGCCGGAACGCCCCGTCCCGGTCGGCCGTCCAGCGGGCCCAGTGGTCGACGTTGCGCTGCACCGCGTCGCCCTGCCAGAGGAACTGTTCGCGCCAGGTCCAGTCGGGGTGGACGCAGGAGTCGAGGACGCTGCGGTCCAGGCGCCCGGGAAACAGCGTGCCGTACACCGCACCGACGTAGGCTCCGTACGCGTATCCCACGAAGTTCAGCCGGTCCTCGCCGAGCACGGCGCGGATCACGTCCATGTCGCGGGCCGTGTTCGGCGTGCTGATGTGGCGCCGCAGCTCTCCGCCGGCCCGCGCACATGCTTCCTCGCGCAGCCGCATGTCCTCGGCGAGGAGCTCGAAGGCCGAGTCCGGCGGGCGCGAGTCGAACGGCGCCCTGGGGACGGTCACCTCGGCCAGGAGGTTGGTCGAATCGCCGGTGCCCCGGGGGTCGAACCCGATGAGGTCGTACACCTCCTGCAGCGGGGTGTCGGCGAACTTGCCGGGCAGTGCCCGGCCCAGCCCCCAGTCCCCGCCCGGACCGCCGTTGACCCCCAGCAGAATGCCGCGCCGCCGCGCGGGCACGGTGGCCCGGCGGCGGCTGAGGGCGAGGGTGAGCCGTTCTCCGTCCGGCTCGGCGTAGTCGCGCGGTACCTCGATCGTCGTGTATTCCAGTCGGTCGTCGTCGGGTGCCGGCGACCACTGCGGTCGCTGGGCGTGGAAGTCGAATACCACCGCGAACCTCCCTTTCATCAGGGGGTCAGCGTCTCCTCGGCGGCTCGAGAGGACCTTGAGCGAACCCTGGCCGGTCCGGACCCGCGGCGCCCCGGCACCAGCAGCGCGGCCGGCAGGGCCGCCGCGGTGAACAAGGCGGCCCCGACGAGCGCGAGGCCGTAACCGGAGGCGAGCGCGTCGGGCGCGGCCGGGCCGCCTGTGCGCGCGGTGGCCGCGTCGATCCGGGCCGAGGACAGCGCCGTCAGGGTCACCAGGCCCACCGCGCTGCCCAGTTGGCGTGTGGCGTTGAGCAGCCCGGAGCCAAGACCGGCCTGCTGCGCCGGAAGCCCGGCCGTCGCGGCGTTCGTCGTGGCGTTCAACACCGCCCCCATACCGACGCCGAGCAGCAGCACGGGGCCGAGTACGTCGGCGGCGTAGCCGGCGCTCTCGTCCAGTCGCGACAGCCACAGCAGTCCGAGCGAGGCCAGGGAGAGGCCGGTGAGGAGGACGGGGCGCGGGCCGGTGCGCGGCACCAGCGAGGAGACGCCCCAGCCGGCCAGCGCGATCCCCGCCGACAGCGGCAGATAGGCGAGCCCCGTGCGCAGTGGGCTGTATCCGAGGACCTGCTGGAGCAGCAGGGTGAAGAAGTAGAAGGTGCTGAAGAGCGCGGCGACGGCGAAGAAGGCGACCGTGTTGGCCGCGGCGACCGAGCGGTTGCGGAAGATGCCGAGCGGCACCAGCGGATCGCGCGAGAACCTCGCCTGGATCAGCAGGAACAGCGCGAGCAGGGCCGCCCCGCTCAGCAGCGGGACCAGGACCCGGGTGGAGGCCCAGCCGTAGGTGTGCGACTCGGCCACTCCGTACACGGCGCCCATCAGTCCCAGGGTCACCGTGACCGCGCCCGGGACGTCCAGGCTCTGCTTCTCGCCGCGGCCCCGCCCCTCCGGCACCGCCCAGCGCACGACCGCGAACAGGGCGATACCGATGGGCACGTTGACCAGCAGGATCCAGCGCCAGGTCAGCCATTCGCAGATCATCCCGCCGGCGAGCACGCCGATCGCTCCGGCGGCACCCGACACGGCGCTCCACCAGCCGAAGGCGCGGGCCCGGGCGGCGGGCCGGGTGAACGTGGCGGACAGGACGGTGAGCGTCGCGGGTGCCATCACCGCGGCGCCCAGTCCCTGGAACGCGCGGGCCAGGATCAGGGTCGTGGGGCCACCGGCGGCCCCGCCGACGGCGCTGGCGAGCGTGAACAGGGCGACGCCGGACAGAAAGACCCTGCGCCGCCCGAGGAGGTCCGCCAGCCGGCCGCCGAGCAGCAGGAAGCCGCAGACGACGACGGTGTAGGCGTTGTTGACCAGGTGCAGTTCGTGCCGGTCGAAGTGCAGGTCCCGGGCGATGACGGGCAGCGCCACATTGACCACCGAGGCGTCCAGGACGTTCATGAACTGCCCCAGGCAGCAGGCAGCCAGCACAAGTCCGAGCCGCTTGCCGGGGGCGGGCGGGGCGGAGGCCCGCAGGATCCGAGGAGTCATGGCCGGCAGGCTCCGCCGTCCCGATCGACCGGGAATAGCGGCCGGGTCGAGCCCACGAGGCGTTTCCAGACGTGCTCCACCTCCGCCCGAGGGCCGGTGGTCACAGTCCCGATGCGTCTGCGCCGGCGACCGACATTCCCCGAGGAGATGGCATGGCCAGGATCACGTACCAGCATCCGAACGGCACGGTCACCACCGTCGACGTCACGGCGCCCAACACGGTCATGCGTGCTGCGAAGCTCAACAACATCGACGGTATCGAGGCACAGTGCGGCGGGTCCGCCCAGTGCGGCACCTGCCATGTCTACGTCGACGAAGCCAGCGCGGTGCCGCTCCCGGAGATGGACTCGGTCGAGGACGACGTCCTGTACGGCACGGCCTGCCCGCGCCAGGACAACAGCCGGCTCAGCTGCCAGCTGCCGGTCTCCGAGGAGATCGACGGTCTGCTGGTCCGTCTGCCCGAGGCTCAGAGCTGATGGCCGCCCGGGGGGTTGTCGTCGTCGGAGCCGGTCAGGGCGGCCTGGACACCGTGGCGTCCCTGCGTGCCAAGGGGTACGCCGGCCCCGTCGCCCTCGTCGGCGACGAGCCTGTACTCCCCTACCAGCGGCCGCCCTTGTCGAAGGGCTTTGTCTCCGGCACCGTCACGGCCGAGGAACTGACACTGCGTACCGAGTCGTTCTTCGAGGGGCTGGGCATCACGCCGGTGCTCGGCGACCGCGCGCTGACGATCGACCTCGCCCGGCAGGCCGTGCAGCTGGCCTCGGGTGCTGCGCTGGGCTACGACAAACTGGTGCTGGCGACCGGCGCCCGGCCGCGCACTCTTCCGCTGCCCGGCATGGGCCTGGCCGGTGTGCTGACGCTGCGCACCCTCGCGGACGCCGAGAAGCTGAGGCGGGGCCTGACCGGTCCGGCGCGGCGCGTCGTGCTGATCGGAGCGGGGTTCATCGGTTTGGAACTCGCCTCGACGGCACGCTCGTTGGGCCACCACGTCACGGTGGTCGAGGCTCAGCCGCGGGTACTTGCGAGGGCACTCACCCCACAGATGGCATCGTGGCTCGCCGCCCGGCATCGCGCTCAGGGCGTGCGCCTGCTGCTCGGCCGGGAGGTGACGGCCCTGCGTGCCGGTGCCTCGGGCCGGGTCGGGGCCGTGGCCCTGGACGGCTCCGAGCAGTTGTCCGCCGATCTCGTGGTCATCGGTGTCGGTGTGCTGCCCCACTGCGAACTCGCCGCCGGGGCCGGGCTCGTCGTCGATGACGGCATCGTCGTCGACCAGCATCTGCGGACCAGCGACCGCGCCGTGTACGCGCTCGGCGACTGCGCCCGCTTCCCCAGCCCGCACCTGGGCCGCGCCACCCGTCTGGAGTCGGTGCAGAACGCATCGGACCAGGCACGATGTGTGGCCGCCGCGATCTGCGGCGAGCCCGCACCGTACACCGCCGTCCCGTCGTTCTGGTCGGAGCAGTACGATCTCCGGCTGCAGATCGCCGGTGTGACGGCGGGTCACGAGGAGACGGTCACCGTCGGCGATCCCGACGAGGGCCGTTTCTCCGTCTTCTGCTTCCACCGGGGCCGGCTGGGCTCCGTGGAGTCGGTCAACAAGCCCGCCGACCACGCCATCGCCCGGCGGCTGCTCGGCACCGGAACGGACCTGTCGCCGCACGACGTCCGTCAGCCGGGGTTCGACCTCAAGAAGCTGGCCCGCACCTCTGCGACGGCTTCCCCGTCGCCGCGCACGCACCGGCCGACCGTCCACGCGTGAGCCGTCCTCGTCGCACCGGCCACGGGATGCACCCGGGCCGGTGCGCGTCGTCCGCGCCGTCCGCCTCGTCCGCGTCGGCCGGGTGACCGGCGACCGGTTCACCACCGATGCCTTCGCTGTCACGAGGGACGGCGGCACCACGCGCCCCGATCATCGGCATCGGCCACCGCCGGCAGCCCCTTCGGCGTGACGTGGTCCCCCAGGTGGAATGAGCCGGTCCCGTACCCCCGGAAGGGGCCGGGACCGGCTCATCGGTGCCGACGGTACGTGCTGGATCACGACCCCCAGGCGACCGGGAGACTGGTCAGGGTGTGGTTGATCTCTCCGACGTGCCAGGGCAGCTCGGACTCCGGCACGGCCACGCGCAGATCGGGGAAGCGACGTACCAGGCCTTCGACGGCGATCACCAGCTCCATCCGGCCCAGGTGCTTGCCGAGGCAGTAGTGGAGACCGTGTCCGAAGGACAGGTGCGGATTGTGCTCGCGTCCGAGGTCGAGCCGGTCCGGGTCGGCGAAGACCGCCTCGTCGCGGTTGGCGGAGGCGAGTGCGAGAAGCACCGCGTCGCCCTTGCGTATCGTCACGCCGCCGACCTCGATGTCGTCGGCCGCGATGCGCGGGAAGCCGGAGGTGTCGGTGGCGAACAGGTTGACGTGCCGCAGCAGTTCCTCGACCGCCGTGGGAATCCGGGACGTGTCCTCGGCCAGCCACTGCCACTGGTCACGTCCGTCCGTCAGCAGCGCGAGGACGGAGTTGGCCAGCTGGTTGGCGGTGGTGTCGAAGCCGGCGCCGATGAGGGTGAAGCCGAAGGTGACCAGCTCCTGCTCGCTCAGCCGGTCGTCGTTGTCCCGGGCCGCGATCAGCTCCGAAAGCATGTCGTCGGCAGGGTGGGCGCGCTTCTCGGCGATCAGACCGACGATGTACTCGCTGAGCTTCCCGAGGGCGTTGAGGGACGCCTCGCCGCCCGCCCGCTCGTCGACCGTGGCGAACGCGCGCGCCCACCGCTCGAACGCCCGCAGGTCCGCCGGCGGCACGCCGAGCAGCTCACCGATGACGGTCAGCGGCAGCGGCACCGCCAGTTCCTGCACCAGGTCCGCCGTACCGCCACCTGCCTGGACGGCGTCGAGCAACTCGTCGCACACCTTCTGTACGTTGGCCCGCATGTGCTCGACGCGTCGCATCGTGAAGGCGCCGGCGACGAGCTTGCGGAGCCTGGAGTGCTCGGGCGCGTCGAGCGAGATGATCATCTCCGGAGTGGTGTGCATCGTGCCGCCGACCCTGGGCGCCCCCTCGCCACAGGCCCGCGCCCGGCTCAGCCGCGGATCCGCCGACAGTTCACGCACGTCCTGGTAGCGGGTCACCAGCCAGGCGTCCACGCCGCCCGACGTGCGGACCTTCACCACCGGCCGTTCCTTGCGAAGCCGCGCGTAGTGGGGGGACGGCCCGCGGTACGTGGAGCCGGGCAGGGGGTGCACATCCGTTTCCTCGTGAAGGGCAGTCATGGTGTCTCCTCCGTTTTGGCCACCGAAGTCCCGGTTCACCGTACGGAGGGGTCGTCGAAGGCAAGTCGCATTGCGCTGGAGCGAGGTGGTACCCCCTGGGCCTCGCTCCTCCGCGCCCGCGACCGCGCTCGGGCGCGAGCGCGCGAGCGCGGAGGGCGCCCCGGGCCGAAGCCCGAAGCGCCCTCGTGTACCGCCGCCGGCCCCTCTTCCGCGCCTGTGCTCACTCCTCGGACGGCCCCAGCAGCACCGCGGAGTAGGTCCTGCGCGCCGCCGTGTCGTACTGCAGAGCGATGTGACTGGTCGCCGACGTGACGTCCCGCCAGTGGCGCTGCAGCGCATGCCCCTCGCCGAGGCCGCTGGTGCCCGCCGTGCGGACCAGCAGATCCACTGCCTCCTGAAGGAGTTCGGCCGAGAAGGCGGCGTTGCGCTCGTTGCGCGCCATGAGTTCGGGGGTGAACGCCCGCCGGTCGAGGACCTCGGCGTTCTGCTCCACGAGGTGACGGGCCGCATCGATCCGGCCGGAGGCCCGCACCATCTTCGTCTCGGCCGTGACCGTACGCTTGCGTCCGGTCACGGTGCTCGCGCACGCCCGCAGCGCGCCGGCGGCGGACCCGACGACGGGCGCGACGAAGGTGAGGCCGCCGACCGCCTGGAACGGCACCTGGTGGCAGGCCAGCCGGGAGGCGGAGTTGCGGCCGGTCAGCATGTCCGTACGCACGAAGGACAGGTGCTGGGGGACGAAGACGTCGTCGACCACGACGGTGTGGCTGCCGGTTGCGCGCATGCCCACGCTGTCCCATGTCTCGTCGACGGTGTACGCACCCCGGTTCAGGGCGAAGAAGCGCAGCTCGGGCTGGGTGTCGCCGTCCCGGGCCGGCACCGCGGCGCACACCAGCGCCCAGGTCGCGAAGTCGATGCCGCTGACGTAGTTCCAGCGGCCGCTGAGCCGCCAGCCGCCGTCGGCCGGGACCGCACGCCCGGACGGCACCAGGCCGGTGGCGATGATCACGTCGGGGCTGGTGCCCCACAGTGCGTGGTGCCCTTCCGCGGGCAGATGGGCCGCGAACCGCGCCGAGTACGCGGACAGCGACGCGCACCAGGCGCTGGCCGCACAGCCCTCGCCCACCGCCGTCACGGCGCGGGTGAGTTCGCCGAACGTGCCCTCGGTTCCTCCCCACTCGGCGGAGACGAAGTGCCGGGCGAAGCCGGCATCGCACAGCGCGTCGACCACCTCGGCAGAGAGTTTGCGTCGCTGGTCCGCCTCAAGGGCGCGCTCGGCCGCGAGGACACGTATCTTCTCCGCAGCGGGTTGCAGCCCGGTGTCGATGTCGGGAGTGGTCCCCATCCTCGTGACCTCCTGTGATGACACGGTGTGCCGACGCATCGTGATGTCCTGGCCGGATCCTGCTACGCGCCGCTCGAAGCCGGCTGCACCGGCGCTCGGGCCGAAAGCCCGGCGCGGCGGGCATGACGGTGTCCGGCCGCGCCCTTGCTGCGGCCGGACTGTGTCCGCTGCGCCGCCGGCTCACCGGCGGGGCCGGTTCAGGCCCTCCGTGCGACGGCTGCGGCGAACCGTTCCAGGGTCTCGCCCGGACTCGGCCCGTCCAGCGCCCGGAAGATCCCCTCGGCACCCTCGCCGTGCTTGTGCAGCTTGACGTGGGCGAGCGACACCCTGGTGTGCTCGGCGTCGACCGGCTCGAAGTCGACCTCGATCTCGCTGGCCCGCTCGTCGTCCGGGATGGACTGCCAGCGGCCGTCGATCCGCCAGGTCATGACCAGCCTGCGGCCCGGCTCCCACTCCAGGATGCGGCCCCAGGCGATCTCGGTGCCTTCCACGTCCCACTCGTAGTAGCGGCCGCCCACCCCGGGTTCGAAGGCGAGACCGGCCCGCTCCTTCTTGACCAGGACGTGGGACGGCGGCCACCAGTCCCCGGGGTGCTCGGTGAACACCTTGAACGCTTCTTCGGGCGTCACCGCCACGGTCACCGATTTCCGTACGTCCGCAATGGTCTGCGTCTGCTCGGGCACGGGCCCTCCTCGCTCGCTGTCCGCCTGGCACTCGTCCCACGCTGACCCGGCGCAGTGGACCTCGGATCGAGCCCGGCTCGGGGCGTGCAGGAGCGGTGGGCGCTCGGCCGGGAGTCGAGTCGTGCACGAGGTGACGCAGTGACGGTCGTCCCCGGTCTCTACGCCACTCGACCGACGGGAGAGCACGATGACAGACACGGGACGACGGGTCGCCTTCGTCACGGGCGCGACCAGCGGGATCGGCCTGGCCGTGACGGAACTGCTGGCCCGGCAGGGCGTCGCGGTGTTCGGTGTGGCGCGCGCCGAGGACAACGTACGCACCGTGGTGAAGCAGCTGCGCGAGGAGGGCCTCGAAGTCTCCGGCACCGTGTGTGACGTCACCTCCAGCGAGCAGGTGAAGTCCGCGGTCGAGGAGGCCGTACGGACGTACGGGCGGATCGACATCCTGGTCAACAACGCGGGCAGGGGCGGCGGCGGAGTGACCGCCGAGCTCGAGGACTCGCTGTGGCTCGACGTCATCGACACCAATCTCAACGGCACCTTCCGGGTGACCCGCGAGGTTCTGAGCACCGGCCTGATGCGGGACGGCGACTGGGGCCGCATCATCAACATCGCCTCCACCGGCGGTAAGCAGGGCGTGGAGCTGGCCGCCCCGTACTCGGCGTCCAAGCACGGCGTCGTCGGTTTCACCAAGGCCGTGGGCAAGGAGCTGGCCCCGACCGGCATCACCGTGAACGCCGTGTGCCCCGGCTATGTCGAGACCCCGATGGCCCAGCGGGTGCGTCAGGGCTACGCGAACCACTACGGCGTGAGCGAGCAGGACATCCAGGAGAAGTTCAACGCGAAGATTCCGCTGGGCCGTTACTCCACTCCCGAAGAGGTCGCGGGCCTGGTCGGATACCTGGCATCGGACACCGCCGCCTCCATCACCGCGCAGGCGCTCAACGTCTGCGGCGGCCTGGGAAATTACTGAGACCCCACCAGAGACGGAGCCTCCACCATGCCCAGTACGGGTGACACATTGCTCGCCGGACGCCCCGGCGTCGCCGCCTTCCGGGCCGCGATGGGCCGCTTCCCCACCGGCGTCACCCTGCTCACGCAGGGCAGTGGCGACGAGACCATCGTCATGACCCTGAACAGCTTGACCTCGGTATCGCTCGATCCCATGCTGCTCCTGGTCTCGGTCAAGTCCGACGGCCGGATGCGGCCGCGCGTGGTGCGCGGCGGCAGGTTCGCGGTGAACGTGCTCAGCGAGGAACACCAGGACCTGGCCCAGGAGTTCTGCCGCCCCGACCGTCTGGAGGGGCAGGCGGCGATGCTGCGCCTCGGCGCCGTCGAGGGCGCACTGGGGCAGGCGGTGATTCCGGGGGCGGAGGCCTACTTCGAGTGCGAGCTGTACGCCGAGCACGAGGCGGGGGACCATGTCCTGCTCGTGGGCAGGATCGTCGCCCTGTACGACCGTGCCGGCGAACCGAGCCCGCTGCTCTTCCACCGCGGGCACTACACCCGGCTGGACCGCGTGGAGTCGGACGTGCCCGAGGGCGGCCGGGCCGCATGAACACGGCGGTGACGGCCCCGCCCTCCCTGGAGCAGGTGGCGGACGACGTGTACGCGTTCGTCCAGCCGGACGGCGGGTGGTGCCTGAACAACGCGGGTCTGATCGTCGGGCAGGACCGTGCCGTGCTGATCGACACGGCGGCCACCGAGGCACGCGCCCGGCGACTGCGCGAGGAGACCGGACGCGTCGCCCCGCAGGGTGTGGACTTCGTCGTCAACACCCATTTCCACGGCGACCACACCTTCGGCAACGGGCAGTTCGCGCCCCGTGCGGTGATCGTGGCCCATGAGGGCACCCGGGCGGACTCCGAGGAGTCCGGTCTCGGCATGCGGCAGTTGTGGCCGCACGTGGAGTGGGGCGATGCGCCGCTGACCCTGCCGGCCCTCACCTTCCGGGACACCCTGACCCTGTACACCGGGGGGCCTCGGGTCGAGCTGCTTCATGTCGGGCCCGCGCACACCCCGAACGACGTGGTCGCCTGGGTGCCGGAGCGCTCGGTGCTCTTCACCGGGGACGTGGTGTGGTCGGCGGTCACCCCGTTCCTCCTGATGGGCTCGCTGACCGGTTCCCTGCGAGCCCTCGAGCGGTTGCGCTCGCTGGACCCCGGCACGGTGGTTCCGGGCCACGGCCCGGTCGGCGGACCCGAACTGCTGGACTTCACCGAGACGTACATACGCCTGCTCCGGCGCCTTGCCGACGAAGGGGCGCGCGACGGGCTGACCCCGCTGGAATGTGCGCAGGAGGCCGACCTCGGCGAGTTCGCGGGGCTGATCGACTCCGAACGGCTGGTGGGGAACCTGCACCGGGCCTACGCCGAGCGGGAGGGCCTCCCGCCGGGGGCGCGGCTCGACGTGCTGGAGTCCTTCAAGGAGATGGTCGCGTTCAACCGGGGGCTGCCCGTCTGCCACGCCTGACAGGCCCGGACAGCGACCGTCACGTCCGACAGGGGCGGAAGGCGACTCTCACGTCCGACAGGCGCGAAAGGCAACTCTCACGCCTGACAGGCGCGGAGAGCGGCAGGGACGTCGAAGGCGCCGAACCGCACATCCGCGCCGGCATCGGCGGATCCACCGGCGGCATAGGGAAGGGGCCCTGAACCAGGGCCCCTTCCCTATGCCCGAGCGTGGTGTTCAGTGTTCCGGGACGGCGACCGGGGTGTCACGCCGGATCACCCGGCGGCTCGTGAACAGCACCCCGTCACGGCGCACCAGCACATCGTCCACGGTGAACGTGGGCTGGAAGGTCACGTTCCCCTCGCGATCGGTCAGGGCGACCAGGGTGTAGTACGAGACCCGGAGCGTGTCCGGGTCATCGGCATCGGCCTCGATCAGCAGATGGTCGAACCAGTGGCGCACCGTGACGTCCTTGTACCGCGGCAGGTTGGCCCGCATCCCGGCCAGCATCTCCTGCCGCCCCCGCTGCACATGGCCGTCGGAGTGCCGCACCTCGCCGTCCTCGGTGAAGGTATGGGCGAAGCCCTCGACGTCCAGCGCGTCCACCCGGCGCATCTGCCACGCGTAGAACGTCCGAACCTCGGCGTACAGGTCCCCGGAGACCGTTGTGTACGTTTCCTGAACCGTCTGGGGCACGGCGACTCCCTTCTGTGTCGGCCTGCCGCCGGACCTGACGGCATCGGCCGCCAGCCACACTGCCGAACACCGCTCCAGCCCTGCTGGAGCACCGGTTCAGCCCTGGCTGCCACGAGGCGGGCCGATCCCCATGACCGGTCGACACCGTGGCGGGCGGTCTCGCGCCCGTGGTCGTCCTGACCTGCGACACGGTCCCGCTCAGGGCGAGAGCCGCGTCCGCGTCCCAGGTGACCGGGCCGCGGTCCCGGACCAGCCCCACCAGGCGCAGCAGTTGCGCCGGGGTGCCCCAACCACGGTGGCAGTCGACGACGCAGAGGGGTTCTTCGGGGCGAGGGCGGCTTCGCTGCCGGGCAGCGAGGCCTCGAGGTAGCGGGTCTCGCGCACGGCCGGCAGGTGCAGGCCGAAGGAGGCGCCCTGGTGGTCGCGGACGGTGAACGAGGTCGTTCCGGCGAGCCGGCCCGTACGGAAACGGTGGGCCGGGTCGGCGAACGGCGTGTGCGCCCACATCTCGAGGAAGTCGAGCAGCGCCTCTCGGCGCTCCGGCCTCATCGCAGGGGCGGCCGCGCGCAGCGCGAGTGCGCCCACGCGCCCTATGAGTGCCGTCCAGCTGCCCGCCGCGGGTGGACGGACCTCCCGTCCACCCGGTCCAGGCGCCCGACTTCCTTCGATGTAGCGGCCGAAGCGCCCGATGTCGGCGAAGGAGTCCTCGTCCCAGCAGCCCCAGGCCCCGACGAAGCCCTGCAGGGCGGCGGTTGCGGCGATCCCGCTCCACGTGCGGCAGGCCGGGGACACGGCCGTGTCGGTCTCGTTCATGCGTCCGATCATCGCGGACGGCACTGACAACGGGCCCGCGCCGCCCCTCCCCCATCGCCTCCAGAAGGCCAGCGGTCCGCGAGTCACCCTGGATGCGCTTCTGGTGCTCGTGCTTGACGTGGTTCTGGTCCTCGTGCGCCTGCGGCTCCGCCGGTACGGGCACGAGATCGCCCTGGACTGCGAGCACCCCCATCCCGACCGACCGGAGGCCGGGCCCGTGCGGCGCGGCCTCCGGGGTGGTTTCGGTGCGTCTACGGGGCCATCTCGTACGCGCCGGACAGTGCCTCGACCTGCTGCCAGACCCGCTTCGTGCGTGCCTCGTCGACGACCGGCCGGCGGACGGAACCCAGCGCCCACTCCTGCTGCGCTTCGGTCGCCGAGTCCTTGCCGTGCAGTTCGACGGCGTGCGCGGAGAAGTCCCGCACGAGGACGGCGAAAAGTTCGTCGAGCACGTCCTCGTCGAGGCCGGTCAGGGCGGCCTGCTCCAGGACGAGCTGCCCGTGCACGACGAGGGCGAAGAGCTGACCGACCGCGAGGACGAGGTCGAGGTCGCGGCTCTGTTCCGCGTCGGGGGCGGCTGTGGCGACGAACTCACAGAGCGCGTCGGCCTGTTCGCGCAGGCGGGTCACGTTGGGCAGGTGCGCGTACGCGTCGAAGGCGGGTCGCCAGTCGTGGAAGCGCACCGAGCCGAGGCCGCGGGCGGGCCCCTGCCGGAAGAGGAAGTCGTCGTCGGCCGCGTCGAGGCGGGTCGGCACGGCGGGGTACTCGACGGCGTCGAGGAGATGGTTGCGCATGAACTTCAGGATCAGCGCGAGGTTGACGTGGACCGTGCCCTCCAGCTTCGGGAGGCCGCGGATCTCCACGGCCGCCTGGCCGAAGTAGTTGTCCTTCTCGAAGCCCTTGGCGGCGATGACGTCCCACATGAGGTCGATGACCTTCTCGCCCTCCGTGGTCACCTTCATCTTCGTCATCGGGTTGAAGAGCAGGTAGCGGCGGTCGTCCGGGCCGGCCGCGCGGAAGTAGTCGACGGCGCGGTCGCTGAACAGCTTCATGCCGACGAGCCTGACGTACGCGTCGGTCAGCTCGCGCTGCACGTGCGGGAAGGCGGTGACGGGGCGGCCGTAGAGGATGCGGTTGTGGGCGTGGGTGACGGCCTCGTACATCGCGTGCTCGCAGATGCCGATCGAGGCGGTGCACAGGTTGAACTTGCCGACGTTGACGGTGTTGAGGGCGGCGTCGAAGGCGGCGCGGCCGGTGTGCAGGACGTCCTCGGCCGCCACGGGATAGTCCTCCAGGCGGAACTCGCTGACGAACTTCGACGAGTCGACGACGTTCTTGACCAGGTGGTAGGCCGGGTGACGGCTGTCGGCGGCGAAGAACACGTAGCCGTCGGGGCCCTCGACATCGGTACGGCGGCCGAAGACGGAGACGAGTCCGGCGGCGTTGCCGTTGCCGATGTAGTACTTGGAGCCGGTGGCGCGGAAGCCTCCGTTGCCGTCGGGCTCGAGCAGCATGTCGGTGGAGTAGATGTCGGCGCCATGGGCTTTCTCGGACAGGCCGAACGCGAACACCTCTCCCTGCGCGAGGAGTTCCGCGGCACGGGCGCGGGCGGCGGCGTTGTCGCTCTGCCAGACCGGGCCGAGACCGAGGATCGTGACCTGCCAGGCGTACCAGTAGTCCAGACCGTAGAAGCCGAGGATCTCGTTGAGCGCGGCGATCCGGGCGGTGTCCCACCGCTTGTCCGGCTCCCCCTCCCCGGCGGCGGACGACGGCGTCAGGAAGGTGGCGAACAGGTTCTCCTTCGCGGCGAAGGCGAGGAAGTCGCCGAGCCACGCGCGGGTCCGGTAGTCCTCGATCAGCCGCCGCTTCCCGCGCTCCTCGAACCAGTCGACGGTGGCACGCAGCAGGCGGCGCGTCTCGGGGTCGAAGTGCGCGGGGTCGTAGGTGCGCGGGTTGAACAGCAGCTGGTCGGCCATGGTCACGACGCCTTTCGGCTGGTGGACGGGCGGGAATCGGGGGAGTCCGACCCCGGGATGCGGGAGGTCTGACGGCTGGGCGGGCCGGATCCGGAGGATCGACGGAGGGTGCGGCGGATCGGAAAGATCAGGAGGATCGGCGGGGGGTGCGGCGGATCGGGCTGATCGGCCAAGGGGCGGCGGCGATCAGCTGCCCGGACCGAAGCGGGCCAGTGTGGCGAGCACGTCGTCCAGCCACTCGATCATCATCCGCTCGTACCCGATGCCACCGCGCAGGACGACGTGCTGGAGTTCACGTTCCGCGTCGAGCGGCGCCTGCGGACCGGCTGCGCCTGCCTCGGGCCCTGTGAAGTCCCGTAGCTCGCCTGCGAGATAGTGCGCCAACCGGTCCCGGTGTGCCTGCCGGTGCCGCTCCACCTCGCGGATCAGGGCGGCCGGGTCGTCGAAGGCGGCGCCCCGGATCTTCACGGCCAGGTCGTGGCGGACGCTCTCCGGCTCGATCGGATCGTGCAGCCAGGAGGACAGCGCGGCCCGGCCGAGGTCGGCGACGGAGTACTCCTTCTTGTCCGGCCGGCCCTGCTGCGGGACGTCCCGGACGTCGACCCATCCGTCGTTCTCCATGCGCTTGAGCACGCGGTAGATCTGTTGGTGCGTCGCGGTCCAGAAGTAGCCGATGGACCGCTCGAAACGCCGGGCCAGCTCATAGCCGGACCCCGGCTTCTCCAGAAGCGACACCAGGATCGCGTGTTCGAGCGCCATGCCGTCGATCCTTCTATGCAACTCGTTGCATAGCAAGCCTCGCCCGCTCCGGTGCGACGCGGCTCACCCCGGGAGCCGTGATCCGGATCGACGCGAAGCGCATGCCCCTCGAACACCGTCCCGGGCGCGATCGCTCGGAACAGGCATCCGCCCGTCGGGGAGGCGGGCCTTCCTCCGATCATGCGCTCCGATCACGTGCTCCGACACGTGCTCCGACACGTGCTCCGACACGTGCTCCGACACGTGCTCCGACCAGGGTGCATCGATCAGAACCAGGGCTGGGTGCTTCCGGGGCAGGGCAGGACAAGGGGTGCATGGCGTGCTCGGCGCCGCGGACGAGCGATCTCGGTGTGGTCGTCCGCAGCGCCGGGTTTCCTCGCCTCACAGGCTCCACCTCTGACTGGCTCCGCCCCTGAA
This sequence comes from Streptomyces sp. NPDC020362, assembly GCF_040642095.1. Taxonomy (NCBI): domain Bacteria; kingdom Bacillati; phylum Actinomycetota; class Actinomycetes; order Kitasatosporales; family Streptomycetaceae; genus Streptomyces; species Streptomyces sp. NPDC020362. The sequence goes on along the minus strand of NZ_JBFAET010000106.1, from coordinate 9,912 downwards.
AGCTCCACCCCCCGAAAGGCTCGACCCCTGGACGCGTCCCTCGCAGGAGCACTCTCCGCTGCCCTGCTCCTGGCTGTCCTGGCCTGCGCGGTGATCCGGCCGTGGGGCTGGCCGGAGGCGGTCGTCGCCGTCCCGGCCGCCGGGGTGGTCATCGCCACGGGGGCCATCCCGCGGGACGACGCGGCGGCCGAGGCCGCCCTGCTGGGGCCGGTGATCGGCTTCCTGGCAGCCGTTCTGGTCCTCGCTCGGCTGTGTGACGACGAGGGCCTGTTCCACGCCTGTGGTGCCTGGATGGCCCGCGGCGCGGCAGGGTGCCCCCGCCGTTTGCTGGTGCAGGTGTTCGCGGCCGCCTCCCTGATCACTGCGGTGCTCAGTCTGGACGCCACGGTGGTGCTGCTGACCCCGGTGGTCTTTGCCACAGCCGCCCGCATCGGTGCCCGGCCCAAGCCCCACGTGTACGCCTGCACCCACCTGTCGAACACCGCCTCGCTGCTGCTGCCGGTGTCCAACCTCACCAATCTGCTCGCCTTCGCCACCAGCGGCCTGAGCTTCACCCGCTTCGCCGCTCTGACGGCCCTGCCCTGGCTGGCCGCCATCGGCGCCGAGTACGTGGTCGTCCGGCGGTTCTTCGGCACCGACCTGGACGCCGGAGCCCAGGCCCCTTCAACGGCCGAGCCCCGCGAGGTGCCGGTGTTCGCGCTGGTCACGGTGGCCTGCACGCTGGTCGGCTTCGTGGTGACCTCCGCAGCCGGCATCAACCCGGCGTGGGCGGCCGCCGCGGGCGCGGCCGTGCTCGCCGGCCGCGCTCTGGCCCAGCGCCGCACCACCCCCACCGCCGTCGTGCGCGCCGCGGCGGTGCCGTTCTGTGCCTTCGTCCTGGCGCTGGGCATCGTGGTCCGTGCGGTCGTCGACAACGGCCTTGCCGACGCGCTCGGCCACCTCGTACCCGCCGGGACCGGTTTTGCGGCCTTGCTGGGCCTCGCGGCACTGGCCGCCGTGCTGGCCAACGTCATCAACAACCTGCCCGCCGTCCTGGTGCTGCTGCCGCTGGCGGCACCCTCCGGGGCCGGGGCCGTCCTGGCGGTGCTGCTGGGAGTGAACATCGGCCCGAACCTCACCTACGCCGGATCCCTGGCCACCCTGCTGTGGCGGCGCATCGTGCGCGAACACGACACCGAGGTGGAGCTGGGCGAGTTCACCCGGCTCGGCGCTCTCGCCGTACCCGCCGCCCTGCTGCCCGCGGTGGTGGCACTGTGGATCTCACTCCACGTGATCGGAGGCTGAACACCGTGACCGTCATCGCCTGGATCGTCGAAGGCACCTGGCCCGGCTGCGTCGACGCCGCCCGCACCCACGCCCCCGAGGGCGCCGACATTGTGCTGCTGCACGTCACCGGCCCCGAAGTGCCCGGCGCCGCCCACGGTGCGTACGCCGGGCTGATGGGCCGCGCCCGCCCCGACCGCGACCCCGGCACCGCCGTGGAGCACCTCGCCGCGGCGGCAGGCGAACGCCTCCTGGCCGCCGCGGCCGAGCGGCTGGGACGCCCCTGCACGCGCACCGAACGCCTCGGCCGCGTCGAACGGGAGGTCGTCACCGCCGCCGAAGGCGCGGACCTGCTCGTCCTCGCCCGCGACGGTGACCGCACCCACCTCGGCCCCCGGAGCCTCGGCCCCGCCAGCCGCTTCGTCGTCGACCACGCTCCCTGCCCGGTTCTCCTGGTCTGGCCGGAGGCCGCACCCAGCACGGCCACCGTCCCGCCACCGCAGCCCCACCCACCGCACCGCCGGTAGCCCGTGCGGCGATCACCAAGGATCGATCACGGCGGACCGCGGGCTCAGACCGTCGTGTCGTACGCCAGGGACGACTCTCTTCCCGCTGTGGTCGCGACGCGGTGGGACGACCCTGCGTACTCCGTCACCGCGGCCTTGCGGGCGTGCATCACCCTGGCGTCCAGAGGCAGTGCCGAGTGGTCCACGAGGGTGAGTCCGGCGTCGCCGAGCAACTGGGCGTAATGGCCGGCGCGTCGTTCGCGGCCGCCGACGTTGCACATCATGTGCAGGTCCCACGAGGTGGCCAGCGAGGGCGAGCCGTCGACGGGCAACACACGCTCGACGACGAGGAGGTCGGCGTGGTCGGGCATCGCCCGAGAACAGTGGCGCAGGATCTCGCGGCAGCGCTCGTCGTCCCAGTCGTGCAGGACGCGGGAGAGGACGTACACATCCCCGCCCGGCGGTACGTCCGAGAAGTCGCCCGCCCGGTAGGCGCACCGCTCGCCGCAGCCGAGGGCTTCGAGGGACCGGCGCGCGGCCTCGATGACGTGCGGGCGTTCGAGCAGAATGCCGCGCAGTCCCTGGTGCGCGGAGAGGATGCGGCCGAGCAGTTCCCCGTTTCCGCCCGCGACGTCCACGACCGTCCTCGGGGCGACCGCCTCGCTCGCGGCCCTGAAGACCGGGTGCGCAGACAGTGGTTCGAACATGCGCGAGCTCGCGGCCATGGACTGGTCGAACAGTTCCGCCAGTTCGGGGTGGCGGGCGAAGTAGTCGAAGTGGTTCTCGCCCAGGAGGTGCTCGAAGGCGACCTGCCCGGTACGCACCGTGTGCGCGAGGCCGGCGAAGGACTGGTAGAACGGGCCGCCGTACATCAGGGCCAGCGGTCGCATCGAGCCCGACAGGTCCGCGCGCAGCAGTGCGCCCAGTGCGGTGAGCCGGAAGCCGTCCCGGTCCGGTGTCACCACGTCCAGCATCACCAGGTAGCGCAGGAGCCTCGCCAGGTTCTCCGGGACGGCGCCCACCGCCTGCGCCAGGGCCTCGACGCCGATCCGGGTGTCCGTGTCCATGGCGTCCGGCACCCGCAGGTCCGCGAACGCCGCCAGAGCCTGTGTCGTCCACGCCCCGGTCAGCAGGCGCAGGAGCACTTCGGCGGGCTGTCGTGCGCCGTGTTCTTCCAGATGGGCGGCGAGCACGTCCCGGTGGTCGCCGTGCACATAGAGTTCCACTCGCCGGTAGCCGGCCTTCGAGTCGGCGGGCGCGGTGAAGTAGAACACCGTGCCGTCCTCGTGCGGGTTGTAGCCCCCGCCGTCGGGGACCGCGCCGCGCCGGGCGAAGACGGCGCACAGGCCGCGCAGCAGCAGCGGCTCCGGGTGCTCGACCTCGAAGGCGAGGTGCGCCTCGTGCTGCCGGGCGCGCTCGTTCTCGGCGATCCCGGCGAGTTCCGAACCCGGGGGCACGGTCAGCGCGAACACCTCGACCATGCGGTCTGCCCCGTCCAGCCCCGTCACCCCGGGACGCAGAATCCTTACGTCGAGTTCCGTCGCGTCGCGCCCGTGCCGTGCGGCCAGCCGCTCCCGGACCACGACGCTCGGCTGTGCGGGCGTGTCCGGGGCCAGCCCGCACTCCGCCAGCACGGCGCGCAGGGCCTGCTCGTCGGGCGGGAAGACGAGCAGTGCGGCATGGGCGAAGCGGCAACGGTCCACCAGCGTCCGCAGTTCCGGGCCGTCCAGGCCGGGCAGCAGGAGTGAGAGCAGGGCGGTGGTGTCCTGCTCCCTGACGAAGTCGACCGTGGCACGCAGGCGGGCCGCGTCGCCCGGCATCGTCGTCATCATCGCGAAGCCATCCTCATTTCGGTGCTGGGGTGGAACCGTTCTCATACGCCGACGTAGTTCTCGGCGAACCAGTCCTGTTGACTGCGCGAGGTGCGCAGGGACTCGATGCGGGCGCGCCGCAGGGAGTTCTGGAACATCGACTCACCGTCCGTGCCGGACGGGCCGTGCAGCAGCCGGATCATCCAGTGCGAGAAGTCCTGCGCACGCCAGATGCGGGACAGACACCGGGCCGAGTAGTGGGCGAGTCCCTCCGGATCGCCGTGCGCGAGGTCGTCGACCAGGGCCCGGGCGAGGATCTCCGCCTCCAGCACCGCGAGATTCGCGCCCTTGGCGGCGGACGGGCTGATCACGCTCGCGGCGTCGCCCACGAGGAAGAGCGATCCGTGGCGCAGCGGTTCCAGTACATCGGACCGAAGGTCGACGATGCCGCGCTGGGCGATCCGGCCCCGGTGCAGCGGGCCGTAGTCCTCGGCACGCATGCGCAGCTCCAGTTCGTCCCAGATCCGGTCCTCGGACCACGCGTCGGCCGGGATGCCGCTCTCCCACTGGAGGTAGTAGCGGGTGACCTCGGAGGTGCGCGCCATGTGCCCGGCGAAACCGCGGGGGTGCACCGCGTAGCCCACCGCGTCGAGGCTCGGTGGTGCCTCGGCGATGAGGCCGAGCCAGGACACACCGTGGTCGCGGTGGTGGTGGCGGACCGCTCCGGGCGGGAGCGAGCGCCGTGCCGCGCCGTGCCTGCCGTCGCAGCCGGCGACATACCTGGCCAGCCACTGGCCGGTGCGTCCGTCGGCGTCGCGCACCGCGACGGCAGGAAGGGCGCGATCCGCTCCGCGCACGGCCAGCGCCTCGGTCTCGAAGCGGATCCGTCCGCCGGCGTCCAGGAACTGTGTCAGCAGATCCGTGACCAGCTCCTGCTGGGGATAGACGGTGTGCCGCTCGCCCCGGCCGAGGCTGCTGTAGTCCAGGCAGAACCGGCCGTCCTCCGTGCGGAATTCGCAGGTGCTGTGTGCCAGGCCGCGCCGGTGCAGGCCTTCGGCCAGGCCGTGCCGGCCGAGGATCCGTACGGTGTTGGCGGCGAGGAAGCCCGCGCGCGCCCGGGTCTGAATGTGCGCGCGGTCGGCGCGCTCCAGGACGACGCAGTCGATCCCGCCCCGGTGGAGGAGATTGCCGAGCACCAGCCCGGCCGGTCCGGCGCCGAGGATGACCACATCAGCCGTGTTTTCGGCTGCTCGAATTGTCTGACCTTCCGTCACAAGGGCGGATCCTAACCACACATAAACGCACAGACAGACCAAGATCACTCGAATGAGACCAGTACGCGCGAATGTGCTGGTGAGAGGTGCGGGAGCCCTGGCACCCGCCCCGCCCTCCTCATCGCGGTCCCGGCTCTTCGCCCCGGTTTCTGCTCGCCGAGCGGCGCCCACTGGCCGGCGCCGTCCCCGGTCCCGCCGAACCGCCCGGCCCCACTCGGACTGCTCAGGCCTGGGCTCGGGCGATGAGCAGAGCGACGTCGTCCTCGCCGCCGGGCGGCCGCAGAATCTCCAGGATGCGGTCGCAGGTGTGTTCCGGATCGTGGCCACGTGTCGTGCTGAGGGCGTCGAGGAGGGTGTTCAGGCGGGCGTCGATGGGTTCGCTCCGGGTCTCGACCAGGCCATCGGTGTAAAGGACCAGCTCGTCGCCGGGGTGGAAGGCGATGGTGGCCGCCTCGAAGGGAACACCGCCGACACCCAGCGGTGCGCCGGTGGGCAGGTCGAGCAGTTGCGCAGCGTGGCCCGCACGCATCAGGGCCGGGGGCAGGTGGCCGGCGAGGCAGATCCGGCACTGGCTGCGGTGAGGGTCGTAGACGCAGTAGATGCAGGTGGTGATGGCCTGCTCGCTGCCTTCGGTCAGGTGATCGAGGTGGCGCAGGGCCTCGGCGGGGGCCAGGTCGAGTTCGGCGAAGGCGCGGGCGGCGGTGCGCAGTTGCCCCATGGTGGCGGCGGCGTTGATGCCGCTGCCCATGACGTCCCCGACGACCAGGGCGGTCTTGTCCCCCTGGAGAGGTATGGCGTCGAACCAGTCGCCGCCGATCTCGCTCGTGGCGCCGGCTGGCTGGTAGCGGCAGGCCACCTTCAGGCCCGGCAGGTGTGACGGGGGCTCGGGAAGCAGGCTGCGCTGGAGGGTGAGCGCCGCATGGCGCTGCGTCTGGTATCCGCGGGCGTTGTCGATGCAGACGGCGGCTCGGGCGGCCAGTTCGCCGGCCAGGAACGCGTCGTCGTCGTCGAAGGGCGCGGGATTCCGGGTGCGTCTGAGGTCGAGGGCGCCGAGGACTTCGCCCCGGGCCACGAGCGGCACGGCGAGGTAGGAGTGCACGCCGGCCTCCGCGAGAAGGGAGGCGGGCCCGGCATCGTGGGCAATGGTCCCCGGATCCCGACGGGCGGGGATGCTCTCCGGCTCCACACGGGCGGTGTGGGGCACGAGGACCGGCCGGCAGGTGCTCACGCAGTGGGAGATCAGGCGGTCGTCGTCGTAGTCGGTGACTCCCCCGGGCGCATCGGCCGTGCCGGCCGCGTCGGGGAGGTGGGCTTCGCGGACGGCAAGGGTGCGGAACCGTGCGCGGCCTGCATGCGGCGCGGTCCGGCCGTGCAGGGCGTCGTCGAACAGGACCACGGCGGCCACGTCGGCCAGGACCGGCACGACGACGTCGGCGAGCTCGCGCGCCGTCGTCTCCAGATCGAGGGTGCTGCCCACGCGGGCAGAGGCGTTGGCGATGAGAGCCAGCCGTTGCCGGGCCCGTGCGGCTTCCGTGGCGGCTCGATGACGTTCGGTGACGTCGATGACGGAGTAGGCCAGGCCCAGTACCCGCCCGCCCGAGTCCTCCAGCCGGTAGTACGAGACGGACCAGGCATGCTCATGGTCCGGGTCGACGGGGGGACGGCAGATGATGTACCGGTCCACGACCGACTCGCCCGTCTCCAGGACACGGCGCAGACGTGCCTCGGGGTCCGTGTCCAGAAAGGTCAGGACCTCGCCGACCGGCCGTCCGAGACGCTCGGAGGCGGACTGGCCGGTGATGCGTTCCAGAGCCGGATTCACGGCCAGGTACCGCAGGTCGGGGTCGAGAATGGCCAGCCCGACCGGGGACTGGGACACCAGACGCATGGCCAGGGCGGCGTCTCGCTCGACCCGTTCCACGGCTGCCTGGTCCGCGGCCAGGCCCAGGGCGTAGGTGTCCCCGAGGTCGTCCAGCAGCCGCATGTTGCGGAACTCCACCAGTCGCGTGCTGCCGTCCTTGTGCCGGATCGGAAAGGCCCCGGCCCAGTCGGTGCCCGATTCCATGACCTCGGCGAACAGCTTGACCACCGCGTCCTGGTGCTCCTCGTGGACCGTCAGCTGCGCCGCGTACTCGCCCAGCGCCTCTGCCGAGGTGTAGCCGAAGAGTTCCTCGGCATGCGGACTCCAGAAGACCACGCGGCCCTCCGCGTTCAGCACCACCGCGGCCACGCTCAGCAGATCGAGCAGGCCACTGGGCGGCGCGGCAGGACCCGCCGCCGGCCGGTCGGCGCCTGCTCGGGAGGAGTCCGTCGTGCCCATGCCTCATTTTCCTTCCCGCCCGGCGCTTTGGCTGTGCCTGCCGACGGGTGTTCTGCGTTCATCCATGGTCGTCCCACACCGGGGCAGCGCACACCTCGTGGCCACGGCGGACGGCCGCCGAGTACCCCGGGCCCGCAGAGTGATCGCGCATCGCCAGGTCTCCGTGCCCCCCTGACGCCCGGCCCCACCTGCCGGTCGGGCGCCGTGGGGGCGGTACTGCGTGCGGGCCGGTACGGGGCCGCTCCGGATCGCACGGTGGGGCGCGCCCGGGAACCCATCGGCGGTCGCCCAGTGTGAGCGGGTGGCGACCGCGAGCGCGGTTGTCGTCCGTCGTGCGGCACGGGATGCTGAGGGAGCACGAAGGGAAGCGGTGCCATGGATCGTTTTCCGAATGCGGCCAACGTCGACTTCCACAGCCCTTTGGACCTGTCCAAGGCCGCCGTCGCGGTACTGGACGCCGAAGGCCGCATTTCCGGGTGGGGATCCTCGGCCCAGCACCTGCTCGGACACTCGCCCGAGGATGTGCTCGGTCAGTCGGCCGCCCGGCTGCTGGCAGCGGCCCCCGGGCAGCGGCTGTCCGCCCTCTGCAAGGCGCACAAGCCCCGCAACACGGTCCTGGACCTCTGCTGCCGGGACGGACGTACCCTGCGCGCCGCCGTGACGTTCAGCCCGCTCGCGCACCGGGGCGTCGCTGCGACCGTCGTGGTCGCGGCCGACCTCGAGGCGCTGCGGGGCTGGGAGGCGCAACTGGCGATGCTGCAGGGACTGGCGACCGAGTCTCCCGTGGGCCTGACGATCTTCGACACCGACATGCGCGTCGTCTGGGGGAACATCTCCACCGATCTGGAGCTCGCGGGGATCGCCCAGTACATCGGCCGACCGGCCGCGGATCTCTTCCCCGAAGGCGAGTTCATCTCCCGCCACCACCCCCCGGACGAAGACCAGATCATGGAGCACGTGATGACGACGGGGGAACCCATCATGGGCATGCACTATCGCGGGCGTGCCCCCGCCGACCCGGTGCGCGAGCACGTCTGGTCCTGCTCCTACCACCGGCTCGTGGACGCCCGGGGCGAACCCCTGGGGCTGTTCGAGGAGTCCCTGGACATCACCGACCGCTACCGCGCCCAGGAACGGCTCTCGCTGCTCGTGCGGGCAGGAAAGCGCATCGGTGCCTCGCTGGACGTGCGTCGTACGGCCGCGGAGCTGGCCGACGTGGCGGTACCCCAGCTGGCCGACGAGGTGCTGGTCGACCTGCCGCCCGCGGTCATCGAGGGACGGCAGCCGCCGACGGGCTCCGCACCGGGCCACAGTCTGCTGCGGATGCACGGCCGGACCCCGGAGGAGTTCCGGACCAGTCCCGTCTCCTACCCGCCGTCGTCACTGCAGGCTCTGAGTCTGGCCACCAGCCGCCCCGTCGTCGAGGACTCCCCGCCCGAGGCAGCCGCCGAACCGGGACCGGCCGCCTCGCACTCCTGCCTCTTCGTCCCGCTGCTCACCCGCGACGCGGTCCTGGGCCTGGCCACCTTCCGGCGCAGCAGCAACCCCGACCCCTTCGGACCCGAGGAGCAGACACTCGCCGTGGAACTGGCCGAACGGGCCGCCGTCGGCATCGACAACGCCCGCCGTTACACCAGCCAGCACGCGGCAGCCCTGGTACTGCAGCGAAGCCTGCTGCCACAGCACCTGCCGGAGCAGAGCGCGGTCGACGTGGCGTACCGCTATCTGCCTGCCGACAGCCGGGTGGGCGTGGGCGGCGACTGGTTCGACCTGATCCCGCTGTCCGGTGCCCGAGTGGGCCTGACCGTCGGCGACGTGGTGGGCCACGGCGTGCACGCGGCCGCGACCATGGGCCGGCTGCGCGCCACCGTACGGACTCTGGCGCTGCTGGACCTGGACCCGGCCGAGCTGCTCACCCGGCTGGACGGCCTGGTCGCGCAGGACTCGGAACCCCACGCGGACGACGGGCTGAGCGACGAGGCACTCGGGGTGACCTGCCTGTACGCGATCTACGACCCGGTCAGCGGCCGGTGCGTCTGGGCGAGCGCGGGCCATCCCCCGCCGATCGTGGCCGATGCGAGCGGCTCGGTGGCCCTGTCCGCGCTGGCGCCGGGACCGCCTCTGGGGCTCGGCGGCCTGCCCTACGAGAACGTCGAGCTGAACCTCTCCAACGGCAGCGTGGTCGCGCTCTTCACCGATGGCGTCGTGGAGGACCGGCGCACCGACATCGACAGCGGAATCGACCGCCTCGCCCATGTGCTCACCTGGCAACGATGCCCGCTGGAGGAACTGTGTGACCGGGCGCTGTCGGCCCTGCCGCCCGGGCCGCAGGCGGACGACGCCACGCTGCTGCTCGTCCGCACCCGGCGGCTCGGCACCGACCGTGTGGCGGACCTGGAGCTGCCGCCCGACCCCGCCATGGTGGCTCACGCCCGCACCGTCACCGAGCGCCAGCTGGAGACCTGGGGCCTGTCCGAACTGTCGTTCACCGCCGCACTCGTGGTGAGCGAGCTGGTCACCAACGGCATCCGGTACGCCACCGGGCCCGTCATGCTGAGGCTGATCAAAGACCGCTGCCTGCTGTGCGAGGTCTCCGACAACGCGCACACAGCACCTCACCTGCGGCGAGCGCGTCGGGACGACGAGGGAGGCCGCGGCCTGTTCCTCGTCGCCCAGGTCTCCAAGCGCTGGTCCACGCGGTACACCACCGCCGGGAAGACGATCTGGGCCGAAATGGC
>NZ_JBFAET010000105.1:0-31926 GCF_040642095.1 Streptomyces sp. NPDC020362 | reverse complement strand
GGGCTGCCTGGCCGTCGGGCTGCCCGGCGCGCCGCCTGGCGGCCGGCGCGCCCCCCCGCCGCCGCCCACGGCCCACCGTTGCCCACCCCCGGGCGCTGCCCGGTGCCGCCCGGTCCGCTCGCTCCCCTCGGTCCTTTGAGTCCTCCCAGTCCTCCCAGTCCTCTCAGTCCTCGCCCAGGCCGGGGCGGCCGTTCTCGTCGAGTTCGACGTCCTCCTTCGGATCGTGTTCGTCGCGGGGGACGGCCACCGCGGCGCTGTGCTCGGCGGGGGCGAGGGCCCGAAGGGAGTCCTGGACCGTGCCGTAGGCGGTGACCGGAGCGACCGCGGCCACGGCGATGGCCGCTGCGCTGCGCGTGGTGGGATGCATGCTCCGTCAACGGTCCCGGGCGGGGGCGGTCACCGCGGTGCGGCCGAACGGGCGGCGGGCGGCGCGGCCGTGCTCGATCGCCGCACCGGCCCGGTCGACAGCTCCGTGCGCGTGCCCTCCGGACGCTCGCCCCGCATCAACCGCCCGAGCAGCCGCAGCGCGGTGGCCGCCTACGCCATTCGGCCCTGCGCCGGGTCCGTGCACCGGAATACGAGCGCGGGGTGTGGTGCTCTGAAGTGAGCGGTGTACGCGCACGGCGAAGGGCTGGTGGGCGATGACGGCAGACCGGACGGGCCCCGTGGTCAGAACGCTCCACGGGGCCGTACGCGGCCGGTACGAGCAGGGCGTCGCGGTGTTCCGGGGCATCCCGTACGCCGCGCCGCCCTTCGGCCCCCGGCGGTTCCGCGCGCCCGAGCCGCGCGAGCCCTGGGACGGGGTGCGCGACGCCGGAGCCTTCGGGCCCACGGCGCCGAAACCGCCGTACTCGGACGTGTTCGCCCAGTACCTGGCCGATCCGGTCGTCGTCGGCGACGACTGCCTCAATCTCAACGTGTGGACCCCCGAGCCGGACCCCGGGGCCCGGCTCCCGGTGCTCGTCTGGCTGCACGGCGGCGCCCTGACCAGGGGATCCTCCGCCGTCCCCGTCTACGACGGCCGCACCTTCGCCCGCGACGGCGTCGTCTGCGTCTCGGTCAACTACCGGCTGGGGGTCGAGGGCTACGGACTGTTCCCGGACGCGCCCCCCAACCCCGGCCTGCGCGACCAGCTCGCCGCCCTGTGCTGGGTCCACGAGACGATAGCCGCCTTCGGCGGCGACCCCGGCAACGTGACCCTGTGCGGACAGTCGGCCGGCGCGATCAGCGCCGGTGCCCTGATCGCCGCACCGCAGACCCAGGGCCTGATTCGACGGGCCGTCCTGCAGAGCGGACCGCCCGAGGCGTCGGAGCGGGACAAGGTGCGGCGGATGGTCCGCCGCATGGCAACCCGGCTGAAGATCCCCGCCACCGCCGAGGCCTTCGCCGCCGTCGACCGCGACCTGCTCCTGCGCACCCAGGCCGAGGTGGGACGGCTGAGCAGCCCCGTCCTCGGCGGCCCCGCCTTCGGCATCGTCATGGACGGCGACCTCGTGCCCCGTGACCCGCTCCAGGCCCTGATCGACGGCGAGGCCGCCCAGGGCGTCGACCTGCTCCTGGGCTGGACCCGGGACGAGTACCGCTTGTGGCTGGTGCCCGGCGGACTCCTGGAGGCCGTCGACCGGCTCGGCCCGGTCGCCCTGGCCGGCGCCATGGCCCGCTGCCGCGTCGGCCACGAGGTCCCGCGCGGCTACCGTGCCCTGCATCCGGAGGCCGGCACCTCCGAGATCGTCGGCCAGATGGTCACCGACCACCTGCTGCGCATCCCCCTGCACCGGCTGGCCGACGCCCGCCCCGGCACCTCGTACCTCTACGAGTTCGCCTGGCCGTCCCGCCTCCCCGGCCTCGGCGCCTGCCACGCCCTGGAACTCGGATTCGTCTTCGACAGCGCCGCTGTGCCGGAGTCCGCCAAGCTGGCCGGCGAAGGCGCCCCGCGGGAGCTGTGCGACGTGATGCACGCGGCCTGGGTACGGTTCGCCGCGACCGGGGATCCCGGCTGGCAGGCCTGGGACGCCCGCCATCCGGTGCGGATCTTCGACGACGGGTTCCCGTACACCGCCTACGGTCCACGGGACGCCGAAATCGCCCTGTGGTCGGCCGCCCCCACGGTCCCGGAGCCGGCACCCGCCTCCGACTTCCGGGCCCCCGGAGCCGAACTCGCCTCGGCGGTACGCCGTCTGCGCCGCTCGGTCGGCGCACGACGCCACTGACCCCCCGCCCCCGCGTGCGAGCCGCTGCCCCTGCCTCAAAGAGGCGCGGGGCCCTGCCTGCATACGTCCCTGCGGACATACGTCCCTGCGGACATATGTCCCTGCGGACATACGTCCCTGCAGACGTCGACATGCGGCCCTGCATGGCGGGCGTGCCCGGCCCGTCCGGACCCTCGGCCGCATGACAACACAAACCCCCTACGGCGAGCCGGCGAACCTCATACCACCCGCGCGATGGAGGCAATCGCCTCCGGCCCCACCCGGCAGCACCCCCCGATCAGCCGGGCCCCCGCGTCCCGCCACCCCTTGACCTGCTCGGCGCCGAACGTGGTCCGCCCTCGCCAGGCCCGCGCCCCGGCGTCCCAGGTCTCCCCGCTGTTGGGATAGACGACGACCGGCTTGCCCGTCACCCGGGCCGCGATCCCGGCCGCGTGCTCCACATCCTTCGGGGCACAGCAGTTCACGCCGACCGCGATCACCTCGTCCACGTCCGCGGCCAGCGCGAAGGCCTCTTCGAGCGGCTGCCCGGCCCGGGTGTGCCGGCCGTCGACGGTGTACGAGAGCCAGGCCGGCACCCCGAGCCCCCGCACCGCCCGCACCAGCGCCTGCGCCTCCTCGGTGTCCGGCACCGTCTCCAGCGCGAGGACGTCCGGCGCCGCGGCGGCCAGCACCTCGATCCGCGGCCGGTGGAACCGCTCCAGCTCCGCGACGCTCAGCCCGTACCGGCCCCGGTACTCCGACCCGTCCGCGAGCATCGCCCCGTACGGACCGACCGACGCCGCCACCCACAGCGGCCGCGCGGCCCCGGCCTCCCGCGCCTGCCGTGCTGCCGCACGGGCCAGTTCCACGCTCGACGCCAGCAGCCGCGCGGCGTCCTCGCGGCCGATCCCGCGCCGGCCGAAGCCCTCGAAGGTGGCCTGGTAGCTCGCGGTGATCGCCACGTCCGCGCCCGCGGTGAAGTAGGCGAGGTGCGCCTCGGTGACCGCCTCGGGCCGCTCGGCGAGCAGTCGCGCCGACCACAGCTCGTCGCTCAGGTCGTGCCCGGCCGACGCCAGCTGGTTGGACATGCCGCCGTCGAGCACGACGGTCCTGGCGGCGAGGGCTTCGGCGAGGCCGGGGGAGGTGTTGCTGACCATGTCACGACGCTAGTCCAGGCGGGGCGTGATCGGGCTCCGGCGTCCAGCAGGTGAGCGGTCGGCACCGCCGGCGCCGACAGCGACCTCATGGACGCGCGGAGCCGTTCCAGGTCGTCCGTCCCGGTGGTCGGCGGCCACGGCATCACCCGCGGCAGTACGGGCCCGGTCACGGCTGCTTCACCGTCGCCGCCGGGCCGGCGAGGGCCGCCGACCCGTGTCCGCCCCGGCGCGGAGCACGAAGGTGCGGCGGCCAGCCGAACTGCTCTGGATGGCGGACACGGGGGTGTCTCCTTCGGGAGCGGGTGGGGGGTGCGGGAGTTCGCACCGAGGCAGGTGGACCGGTTTCGCGAAAATGCTGTCGCCCGTTGGGAGTTGGCAGTCGTGCGAAATGGGTTCGAGGGCTGGAAAGCGCTTGCCGATGGCGGTACGGTCCAGCCGTCCCCCGGTCGGCGCGACGGAGGAGTCGGCATCCGGTGCCCAGGGGCGGCGTGCGGGTGGGATGAGTCCCCTGGGGTGCCCCGACCGGAACCGGGGCACCCCAGGCCCGCCGGAACCGAGGCGCGCCGGGCCCGCCCGGACCCGGTCGCCCGGGCCCGCAAGGAAGGAAAGCACCGCCGTGATCGACCTGCCCGCCGCCGACCCCTCCACGAGCCCGTACACCGGCTACACCCGCGCCCACTGGGAGCGGGCCGCCGACGCCCTGCTCGCCGCCGTGGAGCCCTGCGCCACCCCCGACCGCGCCCTTTACCACCTTCCCGGCGACCATGTGAGCCATTCCGGCCGCCTCTCCGACGGCCTGGAGGGGTATGCCCGCACGCTGCTGCTCGCCGCGTTCCGCCGGGACGAGACCGTGCTCGGCCGCTACGCCGAGGGCCTCACGGCGGGCCCCGGCGGTGTCTGGCCGTGGATCACCGACCGCAGCCAGCCCCTGGTCGAGGCAGCCTCGATCGCCCTCGCCCTGCGGCTGACCCGGCCCCTGCTGTGGGACCGCCTGGACCAGTGCGTGCGCGAGCGGACCGCATCCTGGCTGGCGGACGCGCTCACCGCCGAACCCTGGCCCTGCAACTGGGAGTTGTTCCCGGTCACGGTGGGTGGTTTCCTCGCCGAGATCGGCCACGAGCCCGAGGCGGCCCGCAAGGCGATCGACCGCGGCCTGGAGCGCATCGAGGACTGGTACGTCGGCGATGGCTGGTACACCGACGGGGGCGGCCGCAAGTTCGACTACTACAACGGCTGGGCCATGCACCTGTATCCGGTGCTGCACGCGTGGCTCGCCGACGACGACGGACTGCTGGGGCTCTACGGCGACCGGCTCGAACGCCATCTCGCCGACTGCGCCCGCCTGTTCGGCGGCGACGGTGCCCCCCTGTACCAGGGGCGCTCGCTGACGTACCGGTTCGCGACGACGGCCCCGCTCTGGCTGGGCGCGCTCACGGGGCGCACGCCACTGGCGGCGGGGCAGACACGGCGGCTGGCCTCCGGAGCACTGAAGTACTTCCTGGACCGGGGAGCCGTGGACGCCCACGGGCTGCTGACCCTCGGCTGGCACGGCCCCGATGCCGCCGTCCTGCAGAGCTACTCGGGGCCGGCCTCGCCCTACTGGGCGAGCAAGGGCTTCCTCGGGCTCCTGCTGCCCCCGGAACACGAGGTGTGGACGGCGGCCGAGGAGCAGGGCCCGGCGGAGCGCGCCGACGCGGTGACGCCTCTCGCCGGCCCCAACTGGCTGCTGCAGTCGACCCGTTCGGACGGCGTGGTCCGCCTCCACAACCACGGCAGCGAGGACATTCGCTACGACCCCCACTACACGCGGTTCGCCTACTCCACGGTCACCCGGCCCGCCGGGTCACCGCCCGACAACAGCGTCGTGGTCGGCGGCGACCCGGCGCGCACGGGGATCGTGCCGCTGGGCGTGGGGGAGGGCTGGGCGGCCTCCCGGTACCCGGTGGGTTCCGGGGCGCAGGTGACCAGCCTCGTGGTGGCCGACGGTGCGGTGGAGGTGCGGGCCCATCTGGTGGCGGGAGCCGCTCCCGGCACCGAGGTGACGGTCACGGGGTGGGCGCCGGGGGAGGGGGAGTCGGCCGAACTGGTGCCGGTCCACGGCCTGTCGGGCGGCCTCGCCCTGACCGGCGTGACCGGCGCCGCGCCCACCTTGTTCGTCGCGCTCGCCCGGCTCACCGCGGAACCCGGCCCCCTGCCCCTCGCGGACCTGGTGACCGTGGAGGTGCAGGGGGACTACGACCTGAGGGTCCGCTGGGCCACGGGACGGCTCGGGCACTTCCGGTTCACGGCCCCGGACGAGCGCGCAGCGGGCTCGGCGTGGTCGGTCGGGCCCGGTCGCGTTCAGTCCTCGCGGCCCACCGAGGTCAGCGACATGTCCGCGTAGCGGTCGCCCGCCACCTGGCCGGCGATCGGCTCCAGCAGCGCCAGCTCGTCGGCGCTCAGCGTGATCCGGGTCGCCGCCGCGTTCTCCAGCAGGCGGCCGCGCCTGCGGGTCCCCGGGATCGGCACCACGGTCAGACCGTGCACCTGGGCCCGGTGCTGCACCCAGGCCAGGGCGATCTGCGCCGTGGTGGCGCCGTGGCCGGCCGCGATCTTGTGCAGGGGAGCCAGGAGGGCGGCGTTCGCCCTGGCGTTGTCGCCGGTGAAGCGCGGCAGCAGGTTCCGGAAGTCGCCGCTGGAGAGGTCCTGGCCCGCGTCAGTGAAGGACCCGGTCAGAAAGCCCCGGCCGAGCGGCGAGTACGGCACGAAGGCGACGCCCAGCTCGGCGGCCGCGCCCACCACGCTGCGCTCGACGTCCCGGCTGAAGAGCGACCACTCCGACTGCACGGCGGTGATCGGGTACAGGGCGTGCGCCTCGCGCAGCTCGGCACCGGTGACCTCGCTCAGGCCGAGGTGCTTGACCTTGCCCTCCCGCACGAGTTCGGCCATGGTGCCGACGGACTCGGCGAGCGGGACGGCCGGGTCGCGGCGGTGCATGTAGTAGAGGTCGATGACGTCGACGTCCAGGCGGCGCAGGCTCGCCTCGACGGCCTCCCTGATGTAGGCCGGGTCGTTGCGGATGGCCCGGTAGCCCGGGTCGTCGGCGCGGAACGCGAAGCCGAACTTGGTGGCCAGCGTGATCTCGTCGCGGTGCGCGGCCACGAACGGCGCGAGGAACTCCTCGTTGGCGCCGGCGCCGTACATGTCGGCGGTGTCGAGGAGGGTGACGCCCGCCTCGACGGTGGCCTCCAGCGTGTCGCGGGCCGCTGCGTCGTCCGTCTGCCCGTAGGCGGCGCTGATGCCCATGGCGCCGAAGCCCTGCGCGCCGACGAGAGGGCCGGCGTTGCCCAGCTCGACCTTGCTGATCTGTTCGATGGCGCTGCTCATGTCGGTGATCCGGTCCCTTCCGGCGCCCGGCGGACGCCCCCCGTGAAAGCCGTTCCCGGCGGAGTTGTCGATCACCGCCGTGCCGGCCACGCTAGGGCATTCGAGTGCGCTCGAAGCAAGGCCGGTCGATGCGGGGGGCGCTGCGCACGGGGCCGGGTGTTACCGGTGTGCGCGGGGAACGGTCTGTGCGTAGATGGTGCCGCCGGGCGCGTACCGGCCCCCTTCTTCCGGACGGCCGGGCTCGGGTCGTGGGCGTGGGACGTCTCCAGAGCGGTGACGGCGCGGAACTCGGTGTGGACGAACTTGCCGACCAGTTCGGCGGCCGTCGCGCGGACGTGCGGGTCGGGATCGCAGGCCGGGTGCCGCAGCGCGGGTTCGAGGACCCGGTCCGCGCCCGGTGCGCAGGTGTCGCCCCTGCACCGGTCGCAGGCCAGCGCGTGGAACGTGGCGGTCCTGACCCGGGCGTCGGGGTCGTCGGCCATGGCGATGAGCAGGTCCATGGAGTCGGTGTCGGCGAGGTGGTCGAGGAGGCGGCAGCAGCCCTCACGGACAGCCGGGTTCCCGTGGCTCAGGCCGGCCCGGACGGCGTCCACGGCGTCCTCGCCGCGCCGCAGCAGTTCGTGGTGGGCGGCGACGGTGCGCTGCGGATCGCCCGGGCATGCAACAAGGGCCTCGTTGTCGGCCCTGACGAGACCAAGCACGACTTCAGTCTCGAACCGTGCATTGCGTCCCGGCAAAGGGATTTCGCCCCGGAACAGGCCCGTCCCCGCTCGTTTCGGCGGGCGCTGAAACGAGCGGCCCGTAGCGTGGTCGTATGACCGCAGAGCCTGCCGTGACGTCCTTCGCCGGCCTCCACCACCGCCCCGGCGAGCCGCTGCTCCTGCCCAACGCCTGGGACCATGCCTCGGCCGTCGCCCTCGCGGCCCGCGGCTTTCCCGCGATCGGTACGACGAGCCTGGCCGTGGCGGCGGCCGCCGGTCTGCCCGACGGCCGGGGTGCGACCCGCGAGCAGACCCTGTGCCTCGCCCGTACGCTCGGCCCGGAGTCCTTCTGGCTGTCCGTCGACGCCGAGGACGGATTCGGCGAGGATCCGGACGACGTCGCCGAGCTGGCGAGCGAGGTGTGGGCGGCGGGGGCCGTCGGAATCAATCTGGAGGACGGGCTCGGACCGGCCGCCCGGCACGCCGCGAAGATCGCCGCGGTGAAGGCGGCCGTGCCCGGCCTGTTCGTCAACGCCCGTACGGACACGTACTGGCTGGGCGACGGCGACGAGACGGACACCCTGCGCCGCCTCGACGCCTACCAAAAGGCGGGCGCCGACGGTGTGTTCGTGCCCGGGCTGACCGATCCGGACCGGATCGGCGCCCTCGTCCGGCACGTCCACGCCCCGCTCAACGTCCTCTACTCGCCCACCGGCCCCACCGTGTCCCGGCTCGCCGGCCTCGGTGTCGGTCGCATCAGCCTCGGCTCGCTGCTCTACCGGCGGGCGCTGGGCGCCGCCCTGGACGCGGTGGCCGACATCGCGGCCGGGCGGGTGCCGGGCGGTACGACGCCGTCCTACGCCGAGGTGTGCGAGCCGCCCCGGAACGTCTCGGTGAGCAGGTCGGCGAAGTCCACGGGGTGATCCAGGGTGCCGAGATGACCGCCCGGGAACTCCACGAAGCGCCCGCCGAGCCGGTCGGCGAGGAACTCGGTGGTGCGGTGCAGGAGTTGCCCGCGCGAGTCGGCACCGGCGGCCAGGGTCAGGCGGCCCCCGGGGGCGGTGAAGTCGGGGACATGGGCGGAGAAGGGGCGCAGGACGTGGGCGAGGAAGACGCCCATCGGGGTCGCCGAGGCGCCCTCGGCGGGCGGACGGCCGGGACCGTCCAGCCGGCCGATCAGCTCCGTGCGCCGCTCCTGGCCGTCCGGCAGCACCGTCACGCAGGGCGGCTCGTGCGCCACCACGCCCGCCAGCCGCCCCGGATGGCGGGCGAGCAGGTCGAGGACGGCGATGCCGCCGGAGCTGGTGCCGAACACATACGCCTGCTCGCCCGGCGGCAGCACCTCCAGCAGCAGCCGGTGCGCCCCTTCGCTCCAGTCCGCCGGACGCTGGTCGGGTACCGGCGGGCCGAGCCGCCCGTGGGCGAGGCCCAGCGGGTCGTACGTCACCACGGTGAAGCGCAGTGCCAGCCGCTCGGTCAGCGGCCCGAGCCCCATGGGGTGCCCGGCGCCGCCCGGCACGACCAGCAGGACGGGGCCGCTGCCCGTCACGTCGTGGTGCAGCGGTTCAGTCATCGTTCCTCGTCTCGCGTGGCCAGTGTGCAAGGGCCAGGTGCAGGGCTTCGACCGCCTTGTCCCAGGAGGCCCGGACATCCCGGTCGGCGCCGAAGCCGCCCGCGGACTCCAGGGCGCAGTACCCGTGGAAGGTGCTGCGCAGCAGGCGTACGGCGTCCGTCAGGTCGGGTTCGTCGAGACCGTAGGCGCGCAGCATGCCGTAGGTGATCTCGGCAGTGCGGCGCATGGCGGGGGAGTCGGCGATCAGGGCCTGGTCGATACGGATCTGGGTGGCCGCGTACCGGCCCGGGTGCTCCAGCGCGTAGGCCCGGTAGGCGTCCGCGAACGCGGCCAGCGCGTCCTTGCCCGCCCGGCCCGCCACGGCCGCCGCGATCCGGTCGATCAGCTCGCCGCCCGCGTGCAGCGCGAGCCGGGTCCGCAGGTCGCCCAGGCCGCGGACGTGCGAGTACAGACTCGCGTCCTTCACGCCGAAGTGCCGCGCCAGCGCGGACAGGCTGACGTTCTCGAAGCCCGCCTCGTCGGCGAGGTCGGCCGCCGCGGCGACCAGCCGGTCGACCGTGAGACCCGCACGGGCCATCCGACACCTCCTCCTAGGTTCCTTAGGGGTAATCCTAGGGTATCTAGGTTCGGGGGTTGTTCAGGCGCGGCAGTGCCTGCCGGTGGTGGTGACCAACTGCACGTCCTCCGCCCTCAGACGCAGGGCATGGCGGGACGTGTCCTTGCCCCGCGCCGGGTCCGGGTCCCAGAGCCAGAAGGTGTCGCCGCTCGCCCGGAAGGAGAGGACGGGGTGGGTCGTCGGGACCGGCCCGTCGATGACGGGGATCTTCGCGGCGAGCGGCCGGATACAGACGAGGTCGCCCTGGATGCCGAAGTAGGCGGGTGCGCGCCGGCCCGCGGCGGCGGCGTCCATCGTCCGGTCGGCGGCCCTGCCCACGTCGCTCACCGCGCCGGACGCCACGGTGAGAACCGTCACCAGCGCCATCAGGGGCAGGACCCAGCGGACCAGCCCGGCGGCCCCCGTCTGCACGTTGAAGTGCCGGGCCCAGCCGGCCAGCGCGACCAGGACCAGCCCGCATCCCACGGCCGTGGCCAGCGGGCGCAGCGCCACGACGTACTGCCAGTAGAAGGCCACGTGCACGGAGTCGGCCGGGACCCCGAAGAAGTCCTCCAGGTACATGGCGTGCAGGAACGACCCGACCCAGGGCATCACGAACGGCAGCGGTGCGGCCAGGACGGGCAGGAACCACTGCATGTTGCGGCTGAACCAGGACTCGCTCAACGCGTACCAGAGGCCGAAGACGACGAAGCCGAGGCCCGCGGTCGTGCCGATTCCCGCGAGCTGCCCGGCGGCTCCCGCGTCCTGGGCGCCCGCCCACAGGGCACCGACGGCGGTCAGGCCCCAGACGACGGCCACGCCGATTCCCAGCCGGACCAGCCGCGGCCGGGGTTCGTTCGCGGACACCCAGGTGCCCACCGGCCAGCACATGCCGAGCGGCCACGCCAGCGCCAGGAGCCGCCACGGCGTCGTCAGAGCGCCGAGGACGACTCCGCAGGCGAGGCTGACGGCCACGACCACACCGATGGCCGCGATCACGATCGCCCGGCGGCGCGGATCGGCCGACTGGTAGCGCGCCCGGGGCCCGATCGACCTGCGGATGTCGTGCGCGTCGGGGTCGAAGGGCGCTCCCCCCAGGTTGCGCTGCGCCAACTCGGCGCGCGCCTGGTCCCGTTGTTCCTCGGTGTACTCGCCGCGCAGATGCAGGGTGTGCCGTACGTCCCACCCGCCGACGGCTATCCAGTGTTCGAGGAGCCACCGCAGCACGGGGCCCGCGCCGTCCGGCACCCTGTGGTGGACGTGGTACGTCGTGTTCGGCGCCTCGGGCTTCGGCCGTATGAGCTTGGCCTCCCGCACCCGGACATCGAGCTTGCGCCGGGCCGCGAGCGTCGTCAGCCGCTCGCAGGCCATGGACCTGGCCGTCAGCCGGGAGCCCCGGAGCGGGACTTCGACGAGCAGCGCGGCGTATCCGTCGTCCGCGCTGATCGCATCGCTGTCCCGCGCCGGGCGCACCCGCCAGCCCTGTGCATGGAACACGCCGGTCGCCAGCTCCAGTTCGTCGTGGTCCTCACGGACCTCGACGACCAGACGCACCCGGCGGTTGAACGGTTCCGGCATCACCCGCGGCCGGGTTCGACGGTGGTCACAGCGCTCCTCGCATACGCTCCGGCAGGCTCCGCGCGTCCTGCGGGCGAAGTTTCGCACACCCGGCCTGGACGTGCGCCCCCTGTTCCGATCAACGAAGCTGCTCTCGATGAGGAGTTGGGCACCTGAGCGCCAGGAGTGGGTGACGTAGGGTGGGCCGGAGGGACCAAGGGGGAGCCGGATGGCGCACGAGGCGCGGCGTGACGAGGAACCCACGGCGCCGACGAGCCCGCCGACGGCCCGATCGCTCGCGAGGCAGCGGGACTTCGGCATCTTCTGGGCCGCGCAGACCCTCTCCGTCCTCGGTGACTCCTTCGCCCTGATCGCCCTGCCCCTGCTGGTCCTGGAAGCCACCGGATCGGTGGCCCGCATGGGGCTGCTGACCGCCGTCGGCGGCGCCGCCTCCGTCCTCGCCGCCGTCTTCGCCGGGGCGGTGGTGGACCGGGTGGACCGGCGCCGCCTGCTGATCGTCTGCGACCTGGCCCGCATGGTCCTGTACGGACTGATCCCGCTGGTCTGGGCCTTCGGCCCGCGCATCTGGGTGCTCTACGCGGTGCTACCCGTGTGCGAGGCCGTCGGCATGTTCTTCGCCGTCGGATACGTCACCGTCGTCCGTGGCCTGGTGGGCACCGCCCGGCTCACCGAAGCCAACGGCCTGCTGAACTCGACGGCCGCCGCGGCCGGAGTCGTCGGGCCACTCTGCGCGGGGCTGGTCGCGGCCTGGACGGGACCGGCGGCCGCCGTCGCCGTCGACGCCGCCAGCTTCGCCGTCTCCGCCGCCTGCCTGCTCCTCGTACGCCTGAACCCGCGACCCGCCGACGACCGGCCGACGTCCCGGACCGGCACCCTGTGGCAGGACCTGTGCACCGGGGTCGGCTTCCTGCGCCGGCACCCGGTCCTGCGCTCGCTGACCGTGCTGCTGTTCGTCTTCGGCTTCCTCACCTTCGGCCTGACCGACCTGCTGATCTACCACCTCAAGCACGATCTCGGCCACCACGACGGCACGGTCGGCACCGTCCTGGCCGTCGGCGCGCTCGGCACCATCGCCGGGTCCCTGCTCGTCGCCCGCGTCCGCCGCAGGCTGGGCTTCGGCCTCACCTGGATCGGCTCGGTCGCGGTGTGCGGCCCGGCCGTCGCCGGCATCGGCGAGTCGGACACGGTCGCCGTCGTCGCCGTGCTCACCGTCGTCTTCCTGGCCTGCGTCGGCATGGCGGGCACCTGCTCCATGTCCCTGCGCCAGGAGATCACCCCCGAGCACCTCCTCGGTCGCGTCACCGCCGCCTACTGGACCCTCACCTACGCCGCCGCACCAGTCGGCGCCGCGTTCCTCACCTGGGCGGCCGGACGCTGGGGCACCGCCGAGGTGGCCCTGGTGGCCGGCGCCGGCTGTGTCCTGATCGCGGCAGCGGCAGTGGTGACACCCGTCCGCCGGGCCTGAATCCGTCCGCCGGTCACGCCACCGGGGCAGGCCACGACACCGTTGCAGGACGCGACCGTGGCCGGCCGGTCGCAAGGCATCCGGCCGGCCACGGGGAGCGTCGGAACCGCGTGCGGCCGAACCGCGTGCGTCTCAACCGCGTGCGGCCGAACCGCTTGTGTCAGTCGGTCTCCGAGAAGACGAACGAGAACTGCGTGGGCTCGGCCAGCAGGTGGTACTGCGGCAACGGGCCCGGGCCGCAGGACTGCGAGCCGAGTCCGTGCTGGCCGTGGTCGAGGTTGACCCACACCCTGCCGGATGCGGCACCGGGGGCGAGGTCGGTGAGGTGCTCGGCCGCGTCCAGCTGCTCGGTGGTCCAGCGGCGGGCGGTGAAGAAGAACTCCGGGTCGCCCTCGATGCGCAGCCCGCCGATCTCCGCCCAGCGGACGTCGGCCCGGGCGCCGTTCTCCTGGGGACGCACGTAGGGCGTCTGCAGGTCGTCCACCGTCGACTGCCAGCGGCCGATCACGGACGCCGTCCTGCTGTCCGGATACGCCTCGCCCGGGCCGCCGCCGAACCACTGCACACGGTCGGCCCCGGCCAGTTCGAAGCGGATGCCGAGCCGGGGCAGCGGCACGGTCCAGTCGCCCTCGGGTGTCACGGACACGGTCAGCCGCAGACGGTTTCCGTCCGACGTCCAGCGGTAGACGGCCGACAGCCCGATCTCCCGGGCCGCCGGCGCCACCCGGGTGCGCACCGTCAGCGCCTCGTCGCCCGCCTCGACCGCGTCGAGGCGGTGCCGCATCCGGTGCAGCCCGAGCCTGCGCCACAGCAGGCCGTAGCGGGTGCCCCTCTGCCAGGCGGCGCCGTCGTCGTTGTCCGTGACGGCCCGCCACACATCCAGGCGCAGCCCGGTGACGGCCACCGCGCCGACGGTCCGCAGGGCGCCGGTGCGGGCGTCGAAGGAGGCCGGGCCGAGGGTGATCAGACCGTCGCCGGGCACCGGCCCGTCGGTCGCCGCGACCGACGGGACCTGACGCGCGGACACGGCGAACTGGCCCCAGGCGACGACGTGGTCCTTCGGTGCCCAGGGGGTGCCGGCGGCGAGCAGCGCCCGCACCGTCCAGTGGGCCTCGCCGGCCCCGGTGGCGACCGGCGGCTCGGGAAGCTTCACCTCGGCCGACTCCCCGGGCGCGAGCGCGGGCACCGAGAGGGTTCCCTGCCCGACCGTCTCGCCGTTCACCTGGTGCGACCAGACGAAGGCCAGTTCCGACAGGTCCGCGAAGTCGTACCTGTTGGTGATGCGCACCGTGCCGCCGCGGCCGTCGCCCTCGATGACGACCGGTTCGATCACCTTCTTGTACTCGACCAGGCCGGGGGAGGGCCGGCGGTCCGGGAACAGCAGACCGTCGCAGACGAAGTTGCCGTCGTGCAGCTCCTCGCCGAAGTCTCCGCCGTAGGCGTAGCCGTACCGCTCGTCCTTGATGCCGTGGTCGATCCACTCCCAGACGAAGCCGCCCTGGAGGCGGTCGTATGTCTCGAAGATCCGCTGGTAGTCGGCGAGACCGCCCGGGCCGTTGCCCATGGCGTGCCCGTACTCGCAGAGGATGAAGGGGAGCCGGCGGCGCTTGGCCGTGCCGCCGTCCAGGCCGCGGCCGATCCGCTCGACCTCGGCGTGGTCGGCGTACATCCGTGAGTGGACGTCCGTGTCACGGCAGTCGGGGTCGCCCTCGTAGTGCACGAGCCGCGAGGTGTCCCGGCCGTGGATCCACTCGGCCATAGCGGTCAGTCCCCGGCCGGTGCCGGCCTCGTTGCCGAGGGACCAGATGACGATCGAGGGGTGGTTCTTGTCCCGCTCCACCATGCGGGCGGCACGGTCGAGCAGGGCCGGGGTCCAGCGGTCGTCGTCGACAGGGTTGTCCCGCCAGCGCTGCTCGGTGAAGCCGTGGGTCTCCAGGTCGCACTCGTCGATCACCCACAGGCCCAGCTCGTCGCACAGGTCGAGGAAGGCGGGGTGGGGCGGGTAGTGGGAGGTGCGGACGGCGTTGATGTTGTGCCGCTTCATCAGCAGTACGTCCTCGCGCATGGTCTCCGCGTCGAGCGCACGCCCCGTCTCCGCGTGCCACTCGTGCCGGTTGACCCCCTTGAACAGGACCGCTGTGCCGTTGACCCTGATCAGGCCGTCCGACAGCGCCACCGTGCGGAAGCCGATGCGCAGCGGCACCCGCTCGCCCTCGGTGGCCAGCACACCGTCGTACAGCCGCGGACGCTCCGCCGACCACGGCTCGGCCGGCACCGTCACCGGCTCGCCGGTCGCGGTGTCGACACCGAGTTCCGGCACGGTCACCCGGCCGTCCACGTCGGAGTCGACGCGCAGGGTGCCGGTGCCGGCGACGTGGTCGTAGGAGGCGTGCACGAAGAAGTCGAGGACGCTGCCCGCCGGCCGGTGCAGCAGGGTGACGTCCCGGAAGATGCCGGGCAGCCACCACTGGTCCTGGTCCTCCAGGTACGAGCCCGCCGACCACTGGTGGACCCGGACCGCCAGCACATTGTCCGCGGGCTTGAGCAGATGACCGACCGCGAACTCGTGCGGCAGTCGCGAGCCCTTGAACTCGCCGAGGTCGGTGCCGTTCAGCCAGAGGCGGGCGCAGGACTCCACGCCGTCGAGGCGCAGCACCGCCCCGCCGCCGTCCGGCCAGTCCTCGGGCAGGCCGAAGACGCGCAGATGGTCTCCGGTCGGGTTCTCGGTCGGCACCCGGGGCGGGTCGACCGGGAACGGGTAGCGATGGTTGGTGTAGGCGGGGGAGCCGTGCCCCTGGAGGACCCAGTGGCCGGGGACCGCCACCTCGGCCCAGTCACCGGCGTCGTACCCCTCCTGCGCGAAGGAGTCGTCCTCGGCGTCGGCGGTGTCGGACAGCCTGAAGCGCCAGCTGCCGTTCAGCGAGAGGGACGTGGCGTCCGAGGACGCGTACCGGGCCCGGGGCGGCAGCGCTCCCGATCCCGGCGAGACGTCCTCGACGTACTCGGTGCTCGTGCGGATGGACATCGCTCTCCTAGCTCAGCCTTTGACGCCGGTCTGCGTGTTCCCCCGGACCGTCCGGGCGCGGGGTCCTCCGGCTCCTTCGGGAACTCCAGGAAGTACTGCCGGAACAGGAAGCGGCCGAAACCGCCGGGGGACCGGGTACGACCAGGTGCCGAGGGCCGCCGGCCGGGAGCGTGGCCGGCGGCCCTCGGTCAGGGGGACGGGGGGACCGCCGCGGTGGTCACCGTCTGGCCCAGGTCTGGTTGGTGCCGCCGTTGCAGCTGTAGAGGATCACGGCGCTGCCGTCGGCGGTCGCCCGGCCGCTGACGTCCAGACACCGGCCCGTGGCCTCGTTGACGATCTGTCCGTCGGCGTTCAGCAGCCAGCGCCGGGTGCCCTCACCGCGGTAGGAGGACGTGGTCGTCAGGCCCGAACTCCCCGCTGTCAGATACCCGTTCGCGCCCTTCAGCGTGCCCCGGGCGTCGTACGACCACGACTGCTCCGCCCCTTTCGTGCAGGTGCCGATGCGGGCGCCGGACGCGTCCGCCGTGAGGCACTTGCCGGACTGTGTGCCCTGCCAGGCGCCGGTCAGGGCCGAACTGCCGTGCCCTGCCCGGTCGAAGACGTACGTCGTGATCGAACGGGCGGGGAGGGTCGCAGAAGCCGTGCCGCCGCGCACGGACGGCTCGGCGACGTTCGCCCAGTCCTCGGTGGCCGAGGTGCGGACGGCCTGCGCGGCGCGTATCGGCGCACGGGTGTTGAAGTGCAGGTGCAGGGCCGTGTCGGTGGTGTTGTGGTTGTTGACCACGACCACCCACCGGCCCTTGGAGTCGTAGGCGGTGACCTCGACCCCGCTCGGTGTGCCCGTCACGTCGTGCGCCACCGAGCCCGGTCGCACGAACCTGCTGTACTGGCCGAGCGCGTAGTACCGCTTCGTGAAGTACAGCTTCTGGTCGCCGTTGGCCGCGTAGTCGGGGTCGTAGTAGATCAGGCCGTCGTTCCAGCCCTCGTCGTTGCGCGCGGTCGGATCGCTGCCGTACCCGCTGGCGAGCGCCACCCACCACTGGAACGCCGAGTCGTGGGAGCTCGCGAAGTCCTTGTAGATGATCCGGGACATCAGCAGGGCGTTGTCGATGGTCGGGTCGTACTCCTGGTTCCAGCCCGTCGTGCCCTTGCCGAAGCAGCAGATCTCCGTGGCCCAGGAGGCCTTGCCGACCGACCTCGACGTCTCGTACACCTTCCCGAGGTCTCCGTCGCCGGGGTTGTCGTAGGTGTGGTGGGCCAGCCGGGACACGTACGGGGCGGTGCCCGGCCGGGAGATCCACCGCGGCACTTCGGTGGTGAACTGGGTCGTCCTGCTGGACTCGTCCGCGATGATGCCGGTCCTCCGGTGGCGTGCCCGCTGCTCGGCGCCCAGCGCGCGCACGATGTCGTCGCGCTGGTCCACCGGCACCGGCATGCCTTCCTGGCCGCAGTCGGCGAAGCTGTTGTCCGGTTCGTTGAAGGGGCTGATGTAGTCCAGGCGCACGCCCTTGCGGGCGAAGTGGTCGGTCACGTCGGCGATGTACCTGGCAAAGTCGCCCTCGTTCTCCGTCTTCAAGAGGCCGCCGCAGGTCTTGCCGTTGGACGTCCAGCGCGCGGGTGCGCTGTTGACGAAGCCGATCAGGTCCTCGACGCCGTACTGGGCGGCGTAGTTCAGGAACGTCCGGCCGCCCTTGTCCCTGCTCCAGTCGTAGGAGCCGTCGGACTCGAGGAAGTCCTCGGGGGCGCGGGCCGCGGTGGTGACCCCGGTGCCGCCCCCGCCGATGTTGTAGCGGTACGAGCTGAGGTCCAGGCCCTGGGAGGAGAACAGGAGCCTTGCGACCCTTGCCTGGACGGCGGGCGAGAAGTGCTGGAGGTCGTTGACCCACCAGGCGCCCGAGGCGCCGATGTCGTCGATGGTCTGGGCGGCGTGCGGGGAGACCTCGGCCGTCGCGGGTGCGGTACCGGCACTCGCGGCCGGGGAGGTGAGCAGCGGGCCGGTGACAGCCAGCGCGGCCGCGGCTGTCAGCAGGACGGATCTCCTGATGCGGGGCCGAGCGGTGCGGGGCCGAGAGGCGCTGGGCCATGCGCCGGGCCGCGCGGTGCGGGGGTGAACGGTGCCGGGCCGTGCGGTGCTGGGCCGAGCGGTGCGGGGGTGAACGGTGCGGGGGTGAGACACATGCATCCCTTCCGTCGTCATGAAGGCGGTGCGGTACGGCTCCTTGCGGGGACGGCGGTGCGCTTGGTGCTGCAGGTCCTCCGGCCGACGGACTGCAGCGCCCCTTCCAGCGCGAACGTGGCCGCGCCGAGGGACACCGGGTCGGTGGGGATCGGGGAGAGGACGATCTCGGTGGCGGCCAGCGGCCGCCTGAGCGCGTGCCGGGCCACGGCCGCGCGCACCTCGCCGAGCAGCGGCTCGCCCAGCCGGGCCGCCACCCAGCTGCTGAGCACGACCACTTCGGGGTTGAGGAGGTTGATCAGGTCGGAGATCCCGGCGCCCAGGTAACGGGCGGTGTCCCGCACCACCTTGAGCGCCACCGGGTCGCCCGCGGCGACCGCCCGGGCCAGCGCGTCGACGGTGGCCGTCTGGTCCTCGGGGTGCAACAGCGGGGACTGCGGGCTGAGTTCGCGCAGGTTCTGCATGATCCCGGGCGCGCCGACATACGTCTCCACACAGCCGTGGTTGCCGCAGTGGCACAGCCGCCCGTCCAGCACGAGGGTGGTGTGGCCCCACTCGCCGGCGCTGTTGCTCACGCCCCGGTGCAGCCCTCCGCCGAGCGCGAGGCCGGCGCCGACGCCCGTGCCGAGGTTCACCACGACGGCGTCCCCGCGGCCCCGCGCGGCCCCGAACCACAACTCGGCAACGGCGCAGGCACGCAGCGGATTGTCCAGGTGGAGGGGGTGGGCGATGTGTTCGGCGAGCAGGTCGAGCAACGGCACGTCGTGCCAGTTCCAGTTGGGCGCGTACTCGGCGACGCCGGTGTCCCGGTCCACCTGGCCCGGCACGCTCACCCCGACGCCGAGCACCCGGGCCGCCTCGACCCCGGCCTGGGCGACCACCGAGCCGACGGCGGCGACGACATGGCCGACCACCTGCTCCGGGCGGCTCTCGCCGGGCCGCATGTCCTCGTCGGCGCGTGCCAGCACGTTCAGCGCCAGGTCGAACAGCTCGACGTGGACGTACGTCTCGGCGATGTCGACGCCGATCAGCGCGCCCCCCGACGCGTTGACGGCGACGAGCCCCCGGGGGCGGCCCCCGGCCGAGTCCTCGAAGCCGACCTCGGTGATCATGCACAGGTCCAGCAGTTCGCCGACGAGCGTGGCGACGGTGGCCAGGCTCAGCCCGGTGGCTGCCGCCAGTTCCTGCCGGGAGGTGGGAGACGCGGCGATGATCTGACGCAGCACCTCGTAGCGGTTCGCGGTGCGGATGTCGCGTGACGTGCGCTTCACGGAGCCGACCCTCCCGTCCCCTCGTGCCGGGCCGGGGCCATGGGCACCGGCGCGGCGTCAGGCTATGGGCCGGGAAGGGATTTCGACAAGGGGTTAGGAAAGGGGCTGGAGGAAGTCCGGCCGGCATCGGGTGCCGTTCAGTGCCCGAACACGTCCCGGACGAAGGCGTTGGCGAACTTGCCGGTGGGGTCCAGGGTTTCGGCCAGCACGCGGAAGTCGGCCAGGCGCGCATACCGCCCACGGAGCACCGACGGCGCGACGGTGAACACCTTCCCCCAGTGCGGGCGCGGATCGAAGGCGTCCAGGGCCTCCTCCACCCGGCGCACCACCGGGAGCACGGCCGCGGTGTCCTCGGTCCAGGTGAAATGCAGCGCCACCGAATCGCGGCCGTGGGCCGGGCCGAGCCACTGAGGGTCGGCGGCGACCGTACGCACCTCGCAGGTCTGCAGGACACCGGCCACCGCCGGCCGGACGGCGTCGAGGGCACACAGCGCCTCCACCGCGGCCGATCGCGGCAGCAGATACTCCGACTGCAGCTCCGCGCCGCTGCTGGGGGTGAACTCCGCCCGGAAGTGCGGCAACCGCTCGTGCCACGGCCCCGGCACCCCGAACTGCTCGGTGCAGTTCGCCGCCGGCATCCCCGGCACCGGGTGCAGCGCCTCGGTCGCAGGTGCGGCCCACGGGAAGTCCACCGGCGCCCGATCGGTGCGGCGCTTGACCCACACCTGGCGAAAGCCCGGCTCCCGCCAGTCGGTGAACAGACTCACGCTGTACCCCGACGCCGCCACCGCCTCGAAGTCCAGCCCGGCGAGCGGCAGTTCGGTGAACAGGTGCTGCTCGACCTCGTACGACGGCTCCAGGTCCAGGGTGAGCGCCGTGACGACGCCGAGCGCACCGAGCGAGGTCACCGCGCCGTCGAAGCGTTCGTCGCCCCGGCCGATCGACACGGTCGAGCCGTCCGCCGTGACCAGCTCCACCTCCCGCACCGCGGCGGCGAGCGGTCCGTTGCCGACGCCCGAACCGTGGGTGCCGGTCGCCACCGAGCCGGCCACCGAGATGTGCGGCAGCGAGGCCATGTTGGGCAGGGCGAGGCCGTGCGCGTGGACCGCGCGGGCGAGTTCCGCGTACCGCACGCCGCCCGGGACACGCACCGTAGGGGCCGCGCTGTCCACGTCGATCACCGGCGGCAGGCCGGCGACCGACAGGAGGACTCCGCCGCCGCCCGGGTCGGCGATCCGGTTGAAGGAGTGACCGCTGCCCAGCACCCGCACCCTCGCGCTGCGCGCAACCAAGGCCCTGAGCGCGTCCAACGTGTCCGGGCGGTGGAACTCCTCGGCCGTGTAGGTGATGTTCCGCGCCCAGTTGGCGACTGTCGGCACCGGCTCCGTCATGTCCTGTCGTCCCTCCGGGGAAGTGTGTGTCCGTTGACCCTCTCATCCGCCGGGACCTACGGTAGAGAGCGGTTGCTACGCCGTGTGTCACCCAGCCGGAAGGCCCCTTCCTTGCCCGAGCGTCCCCAGGCACTGTTCGCCATGACGGCCCGGAACGTGCCGCACGTCTTCCCGCCGGAGCTGCTCGCCCTGCTGCGCGAGCGCGTGGAGATCGATCCCGCCCTGGTGGCTCACGACTTCACCGAACCCCGGGTACGGGAGACGCTCGCCCGCACCGAGGTCCTGATCACCGGCTGGGGCTGCCCCCGCCTGGATGCGGCCGCCCTGGAGGCGGCCCCGAAACTGCGCGCGGTACTGCACGCGGCCGGCTCGGTCAAGGGCTTCACCACCCCCGAGGTGTGGCAGCGCGGCATCCTCGTCTCCTCGGCCGCCGCCGCCAACGCCCTGCCCGTCGCCGAGTACACCCTCGCCATGATCCTGCTCGCCGGAAAGGACGTCTTCGCCTTCCGCGACCGGCTGCGCGCCCGCCGCACCTTCCCCTACGACGGCCTGGTCCCCGGCATCGGCAACCACGGCCGCCGCGTCGGCGTGGTCGGCGCCTCCCGCATCGGCCGCCGTCTGATCGAACTGCTCCGGCCCCACGACCTCCGGGTGAGCCTCGCCGACCCGTACGTCGACCCGCCCGAGGCAGCGCGACTGGGTGTGCTCCTGCTGCCCCTCGACGACCTGCTGCGCACCTCGGACATCGTCACCCTGCACGCCCCGCAGACCCCTGAGACCCGGCGCCTGATCGGCGCCCGCGAACTCGCCCTGATGCCCGGCGGATCCGTACTGATCAACACCGCGCGCGGCGCCCTGGTCGACCACGACGCGCTGATCGGCGAGCTGCGCACCGGGCGCCTGAGCGCGGTCCTCGACGTCACCGACCCCGAGCCGCTGTCCGCCGACTCGCCCCTGTTCGACCTGCCCAACGCCTTCGTGACCCCGCATCTCGCCGGCTCCCAGGGCAACGAGGTGGCCCGGCTCGGGCGGACGGTGGTCGAGGAGGCGGGACGGCTCGCGACGGGTGACGGACTTCTGCACGCCGTCGACCAGGCGGAGCTGCTGCGGTCGGCCTGACTTCGGACCAGGCGGAGCTGCTGCGGTCGGCCTGATTCCCGACCGCGCGGATGCTCCGCCGCTACGGACGCAGGTCCGGACGTGATCGCGCTCGTGGCCCGCGACCCCCCTGCGGGGTGCCGGCTGCTCAGCGTGTACGCGATGTGCGCCTCGTCGGCCGCCGTCCGGTCGCCCCGGTGTGACCAGCGGACCGCCGAGACCGCCGTGGAAAGCCGTCGCGGGCACGGCCACCGCGCCTGCTGCACGGGTGCGTTCCGAAATGTGGTCGCACCTTCCGCTCGCGGACCGGGCCCGAGTGCGTGACCCTCCCCCCGTGCGGATTTCGTTGATCAGTGCGATCTCGGCTAAGTATTTCCGCAACGAGATGGCATCCTGGGTGCGCTTTCAGTAGATTTCCTGTCCATGACCTCACAGTCCCTCCCGGCACAGCTCCCCGAGACCGACCTCACCCGGCATCGCCGTCTGCGTGAGCAGGGCAGCCGGGAGCGGGCCGATCTCGACGCGATCCTGGACGCGGGGTTCGTCTGCCATCTGGGGGTGGTGGTCGAGGGGCGGCCACTGGTCGTGCCGACCGTGTACGGCAGGGACGAGCGACAGCTGTACGTCCACGGGTCCGTGGCCAGCCGCAGCCTCGCCGCCGGCACCCCCGTCTGCGTCACCGTCACCCACGTCGACGGCCTGGTCCTCGCCCGCTCCGTCTTCGAGCACGGGGTCAACTACCGCAGCGCCGTGATCCACGGTGAGGCCCGCAGGGTCACCGACCCGGAGGAGAAGCTGGAGGGGCTGCGCCGGCTCACCGAGCACGCGACGCCCGGGCAGTGGTCCTACGCCCGGCTGCCGAACCGCCGGGAACTCGCCGCCACCACGCTCCTCGCCCTCTCCCTGGAGGAGGCCTCGGTCAAGCTCCGCACCGGCGCCCCCGACGACGGCGACGGACCCGACGCCGAACTGGGCCTGTGGGCCGGGACCCTGCCGCTGACCGCGGTCTGGGGCGCCCCCGTGACCGACCCGCTGCTGCCGCCGGACGTCCCCGTTCCGGGACACATCGCGCGCCGCGAGGGGACCCGGCACGGCTGACGCGCAGGCGGGGGCATACCGTGAGGAGTCGAACGCCTGAGCCGGGAGGAGATTACGGGATGGGCAGCCGCACCGTGCTGGTCGAGGATCTGATGGAGCGCTTCCCGCATGTGCCGCGGGAAGCCGTCTTCAAGGAGGACCTGCTCCGGGGCGGGGTCGCCTTCGACGCGTCCGCGCTCTCCGACAACGAGAGCGGCGAGGTCAAGCCGAAGTCGTACTTCATCTTCTCCTTCGACCACGGCACCCTGCCGGAGCTGGGCGAGGCCGCGCTGCGTCGGCCCCCGGAGGAGATCATCCTCACGGGCGGCCCGTACGACCTGCGCCGCACCGTCGTCTCGGTCCGGGTGAACCCTGCCTCGCCCTACCGGGTCGCCGCCGACGACGAGGGGCTCCTCGGGCTCTATCTCGACGGCAGGCGGATCGCCGACGTCGGCGTGCCGCCCATGCCCGAGTACTACCGGCACACCCTCTCCAACGGGAAGTCCGTGATGGAGGTGGCCCCCACCATCCAGTGGGGCTACCTGATCTATCTGACCGTCTTCCGGGTGTGCCAGTACTTCGGCGCCAAGGAGGAGTGCCAGTACTGCGACATCAACCACAACTGGCGCCAGCACAAGGCCGCAGGCCGGCCCTACACCGGGGTGAAGGACGTCGAGGAGGTCCTCGAAGCCTTGGAGATCATCGACCGGTACGACACCCAGAAGGCGTCCACCGCCTACACGCTCACCGGTGGCGCGATCACGTCCAAGGTCGCGGGCCGCGACGAGGCCGACTTCTACGGCCGCTACGCCAAGGCCATCGAGGAGCGCTTCCCGGACCGCTGGATCGGCAAGGTGGTCGCCCAGGCCCTGCCGAAGGACGACGTCCAGCGGTTCAAGGACTACGGCGTGCAGATCTACCACCCCAACTTCGAGGTGTGGGACCGGCGCCTGTTCGAGCTGTACTGCCCCGGCAAGGAGCGCTACGTCGGCCGCGACGAGTGGCACAGGCGCATTCTCGACTCGGCGGAGGTCTTCGGCGCGCGCAACGTCATCCCCAACTTCGTGGCCGGCGTCGAGATGGCCGAGCCCTTCGGCTTCACCACGGTCGACGAGGCCATCGCCTCCACCACCGAGGGCCTGCGCTTCTTCATGTCGCACGGCATCACCCCCCGCTTCACCACCTGGTGCCCGGAGCCCACCACGCCGCTCGGCAAGGCCAACCCGCAGGGCGCGCCGCTGGAGTACCACATCCGGCTCCTGGAGGCCTACCGGGCCACGATGGACGACTTCGGCCTCTCCTCGCCCCCCGGCTACGGCCCGCCCGGACCCGGCCGCGCCGTCTTCTCCGTCAGCTCCTTCATGGACAGTCTGCCCGCCGAGGAGCCGGCGCAGGTGTGATCCGCCCGAAAAAACCGGCACGACGGTGAGCCGAACGGTGCCCGCGTCCGTATCAGAGGCCGGAGTTGCGGGCCCGGGCGGACGCGGTCACGGCGTGCGACACTGTGGTCACCGGATTTGAATACGCCGCTTGTCAGTTGTGTCGAGGACGTGAAAGGCTCCTGCCCGCCGCGAGGTTTCCCCCAACTCCATTCCGCCTATGGTGAGTTGACCTCGCTCGTGGATGCAGGAGTCCCATGCCCGACGTGCCGACCCCCCAGGACGCCACCGAGGCCGAGCTGTTCTCGGAGTGCTGGGACGCGGTGCTCTCGTACGCCGACCTGTGCACCTCCGGCTCGCTGACGGCTCATCAGCTGGCCACCGAGGCGTTCACCCTCGGCATGCGTGAGGTGCGTGCCGCCGGGGCCGTGTCCGTGCGCGGCCCCGCACGACGGGCCGGGCTGCCGATGATCCCGGAGCTGCTCACCGCCGTCCGCGCCACGGCCGCGGGCTGGGAGGCCGACGGTCGGGGGCACAAGCTGGACCCCGACCTGAGGCTGTGGCTCAACTCCGGCCAGGCCACCCGCTTCGGCGGCCCGCCGCTGGGGCGCCCGGTCGCGCTGCGCGGCCTGAGGGACATGCAGGACGCCGACGCCTCGCTGCTGTGGCTCGCGGAGGTGGAGGCGCTGCCCCTGCCGACCGTGGCCCGCCGGCTCGGGCTGGACCCGGTCACGGTCGCCGAGGAACTCGACGAGGTCCGCGGCCTGTTCCGGGACCGCTGCCGGCGGGCGCATCTCGACTCCCCGATGGACGCACAGTGCCGCAGCTATGCCCGGCTGCTGGACGCGGTCACCCGCTCGGCCGCCGCCGACACCCCGGACGACCTCTCGCGGCACCTCGCCACCTGCGTCCGGTGTGCCGAGGCCGCCGCCTGCCTGCGCCTGCACGGCGGCGGCATGCCCGCCGCGCTGGCCGGCGGCGTCATCGGCTGGGGCGGCCTCGCCTATCTGGAGCGCCGACGCCGCGCCGCCGAGGTCCGGCTCGGCGCGGGCGGCCCCGGCCCGGCCCGAACGGACACCGGTGACCCCGAGGAGGGCACGAACCGCACCCGGGTGCTGCGCGGCGGCCTGCTCGCCGCCGCCGTCCTGCTGTCGGCCCTGGCGCTCGGTGTGTCGATGATGCCCTTCGGCGGATCCGGCGGCTCTGCCGCCTCCGGTGACGACATCGCCGCCGCCCGCGGCGACCGGCAGCCGGTCGCCGCCCCGGCCACCTCCCGCACCACCGCCGGCCCGGCCCCCTCCCGCTCGCCCTCCACCACCCCCTCCACCCCCTCCACCACCTCCTCCGCGGCCGCCACCCGGACCGAGTCCGGCCGCAGGAACTCCGACCCCGAACCCCAGGGCGCCTCCTCCGCCACCACCGGCAGCGGACCCGCCCGTACATCGGCTCCCGCCGTCACCTGCCGGGTCGCCTACGACCTGGTCAACCAGTGGGCCGACGGCTTCCAGGCCACCGTCACCGTCACCACCGCCGAGGCCCTCTCCGGCTGGCAGGTCGCCTGGACCTTCCCCGACGGCCAGCAGGCCGGCCAGACGTGGGACGCGACCGTCCAGCAGGACGGCTCCCGAGTCACCGCCACCGCGGCCGACTACAACAGGACCGTCACCGCGGACGGGACGCTGTCCTTCGGCTTCCTCGCGACCTGGCGGGGCCGGAACCGGGCCCCGTACCACTTCACGCTCAACGGGGAGCCCTGCGCGGCGAACTGACGGACCACCTGCAGCGTCCCGACCACCGTCACCGCTGCCGCCGTCTCCACCGCCATCGCCACAGCCGCCACAGCCGTCACCGCCGTCCGGACGGTCGTGTCCGCGTGGGCGGCCGCCCCAGGCATGGTTGCCGGGGTGGCGATTAATCACCGTCCCATCACCGCGTCACTACCTCGGCGTCACTGCTCCGGCAGTAGAAAACCTGAGTTTCCGCCAAAATCTCCGTCCCGGCGGAATGGCTTGATGCGAGCAGCAGGGGTGAGCGCGCGACGCGAGCACGACGCGCCCGTGTGACCTACCTGGCAGTTCGTCAGCTACCGGGTGGTACCCCCGATGTGGCGCATTTCACTCGCCACAAAACGGCGCTCTGTCACCATCAACGCCATCGCAAGACGAGGCATCCGGACTGCGGCGGGGGGCGTGGCCATGGGGCTGCTCGGCAATGAGCTGGCGTTCGCGCACGCGCTGACGGCCCAGGAACGGGAGAGCGTGATGGCTCTCGGCAACCGGAAGCGCTATCCGGCCGATGCCCACCTCCTGACCGAGGGGGACCGGTCCAGTCACGTAGTGATCGTACTTCAGGGGTGGGTAACTGTTTCCGTGGTCACCGACCGGGGCGCCACCCGGCTGATACTCGGGCTGCGCGGCCCCGGTGAGCTGCTGGGCGAGATGGCCGCACTGGATCCGCATCCCCGTAGCGCCACCGTGCGCGCGCTGGGCCCCATAGAGGCCCAGGTCATCTCCGGGGACTCGTTCCGTCGTTACCTCGCCCTGCATCCCCGGGTCAGCGGTCTGGTGATTCGCCAGCTCACCTTCCGGCTCCGCAGCGCCGACCAGGAGCGGTCCGCGCTCGCTTCCCTCACCGTGCTCCAACGCCTGGCCAGCCGGCTCACCGAACTCTCCGGAGCCGAGCCCTCCGGCCCCTACGCCCCGTCCGTAGCGGGCCCGTCGGCCGGGCCGGTACCCGCCGGCCCCGTCGTCCAGCTGGCCCAGGACGAACTGGCCGCCACGATCGGAGCCACCCGGGAAGCCGTGGCCAAGGCCCTGCGCCTGCTGCGCGACCAGAACATCGTGCGCACGGGCAACCGGCTGGTGGAGATTCTCGATCCGGCGCTGCTCGCGCTCCTGGCGGAGGGACATCAGGAGTAAACCCCCGCCTCGCCATGTGTAAACGGCTACAGACGGCCTGCGTCCCGGGCCTGACGCTGATGGGACGAACCACCTCTTCGGCAAGCGGACAGGACTGCAGGGGGCACGCGTGAACCACGACGCACCGGAACTCGGCGAAGCGCACTACGAGTTGGTGATCAGCGTCGATGCCAGACGTTCGGGCCAGTACGCCGACGTCGACAAGCCGCGCATGCGCGAGCAGATCTACCGGGTGCTGGAGACGGCGTTCACCCACGCCACCGTGGCGCGCGACGCCGTCCACATGGAGGACCGCGGGGACGGCGTGCTGCTGGCGGTGCCGGGCCGCATCGCGGTCACCCGGCTGCTCGGCCTGTGGCTGGTGGAGGTGCACGAGAAGCTCCGGGAGGAGAACCGCGGTCTGCGCGTGCCCCTGGGGCTGCGGATCGGCATGCACGTCGGCCCGGTCCGGCACGACGAACGGGGCATCAGCGGGCGCGCGGTCGACCTCGCGTGCCGGCTGGCCGACTCCTCCACGGCCCGCCGGCTCCTCGACGCCGAGGGCGCCGACCTCGTGCTGGTGACCTCCCGGTCCCTGTACGAGGACGTGGTCAGCGGCGGCGGCAAGTTCATCGACCCCGCGCACTACTCCCCGGCCCGGCTGGAGCTGAAGGAGGGCGAGGTCACCGCCTGGTTCCACCTGCCCGGGCGGCCCGCCCCGCAGATTCCCGACGCCGAACCGCCGTCGCCGTCGGCACCGTCACCCGCCGCCGGCTCCCCGGCGGACCCCGCCGACGACGCGTTCGACGACAACGACGACAACGACGACTCCGAGGCCGTCGGCGACGCCACGCCCGACCGGCGGACCGGTCCCGGCGGAGTTCATTACAACGTCATCGGTGACGTGTCCCATAACCACCACAACAAGTACGAGGGGAACGTGCAGATCGGCCGGACCGTCGACCACGACTCCAAGCAGGGGAGGGGCTGAGCCGAGTGAGCGACGACGAGCAGGCGGGCGGCGCGGCCGACGACGCCCCCGAGAAGGCCGACGCCGGACGGGCGTCCGACGACGACAGGAAGCACGACCGGGGCGACAACAAACAGGACCGGGACGACAAGAGGCAGGACCGGGACGACAGGAAGTCCAAGGACGACCGGGCCCGGGACGGCGAGGACAAGGACGACGACAAGAAGTCCGCCGAGGACGAGGAGGCGGAGAAGGAGAAGGAGCGGGAAAGGGAACGCGAGCGCGCCGCCGGACGGTTCAAGGCGTACACCCGCGACCCCCTCACCGACGACCAGGGCGAGGACGGGCCCACCGATCTCGCCGCCGCCGCGCGCACCCGCCGGGCCACCCGGCAGCTGTTCGACGTCGGCCGGGACCTGAACCGCTTCGACCGCTCGTACTTCAACAGTGCCCACATCGGCGACATCAACCTGCGGCTGGACGGCCGCCGACCGGGCGCCGGCATGCGCAGCGGGCCCGTACCGGAGGAGGAGCTGCGCAGGCTCCGCCGCGTCCATGTGGAGCCGCAAGGGTACGTACGGATGCGCGACGCACTTCGCGCCAGGCGGCTGCTGGTGCTCGGTGCCGCGCCCGGCACCGGACGTACGAGTACGGCGCTCTCGCTCCTCGACGAGGTCACCCAGCGCCCGGCGGAGGACACGGACACCGACCGGGTGCTGCGGGTCGATCCGGAAGGCGGTGTCCGGCAGCTGGCCGCCGAGCTGGAGTCGAGCGGGGGTTCCGGTTACGTGCTGGAGCTGTCCCTCACCCGGCCCGGCGCGCTGCCCCCGGACGAGATGGACCTCGACGAGTTCGCCGCGGCCCTGGCCCGGCACGACGCCTTCGCGGTGATCGTCGTCACCGTCGGATCGGCGGCGAACCCGCTGCTCGCCGGCCGGTACGGCATGCTCTGCCCGTCCGTGCCCTACCAGGAACTGCTGCACACCCGGCTGAGCGAGCGCCTGGAGCGGCATGCCGCCACGGAGCCGGACGGCGGTGCCCGGGCGGACGACCTTCTCGCCCGCGCCCAGGAACTGGCCGACCGGGACGAGGTCAAGGAGGCCGTCGGTCTCAACGAACTGCGCCCGGCCGAGGCCGAGCTGCTCGCCTCGCTGCTGGCCGGGCACGTGATGGGGGACTTCCCCTACGAGGAACTGCTGTCCGGGTGCCGCAGCCTCGCCGCGAGCCAGGCCCAGGAGTGGTTCGCCGGAGTCGACCGGGCGCTGACGGCGCAGATGGCGCAGCCGGCCGAGGCGGACCGGAAGGCGGAACGGCCCGGAACGGCGAACCTCTTCCACCCGGTGGCGTTCCGGATCGCCCTCGCCGTGCTCGGCGGGGCCACGCACAGCGCGGTGGCCGCCGCCGCCCACCTGCTCACCTGGGAACTGTCCGTGCAGTGCGACCCGGACAACACCCCGGCCCGCCCGCTGTTCT
This sequence comes from Streptomyces sp. NPDC020362, assembly GCF_040642095.1. NCBI lineage: Bacteria > Bacillati > Actinomycetota > Actinomycetes > Kitasatosporales > Streptomycetaceae > Streptomyces > Streptomyces sp. NPDC020362. The sequence continues at coordinate 2,545 of NZ_JBFAET010000105.1, read as the reverse complement.
GCGACGACCCGGAAGCCGATCTGGCCCTCTCGCGCGCCGAACCGACCGACGGCAAGGTCGAGGTGGACGGCGTCGAGGTACCGGCGCGGCTGATCTGGTACCGGGGTTCCGCCCTGCCGTCCGCGGTGCTCACCGAGCTGTGGGACCGGCACTTCCCGGTCCGGGCACCCGTGGTGCGCTGGCTGCGGCTGCTGGCGGACGACCCGCGCTCCCAGGTGTGGATGCGTGCCGCGGTGGCCGCGGGGGAGCTGTGCGTACGGGACTTCGACCACGGCTACACGGAGCTGATCCGGCCGCTCTCCGAGGCGGCCACGCCCCGCCGCCGGATCTTCGCGGCCACCATCCTGGACCAGGCCGCCGGACACGACTCGCACCGCAAGACCGTGCACAAGCTGGTCGCCGACTGGAGCCGCCACGGCACGAAACTGCTGCGCTGGACCGCGGCGATGGCGCTGGGCTACGGCAACGCCGCGGCCGACACGGACGACACCCTGGACGCCCTGGCCCGGATCGGGGTCCGCGACGACGGGGAACAGCTCGCGGCCGCCTCCTACAACGTCGTACGGCTGCTCGCCCTGCCGGACGCTGCGCAGGTGCTGGCGCGGATGGCCGACTGGACCCACCACAAGCGCGAGCCGTACCAGGACCTGGGCCTGGTGACCACCGTCCGGCTCGCGCTGACCCCCGTGGACGAGGTGCTCTTCGACGACCCCGACTCCCCGCTGGCCGACCGCGGCGACTGGCCGCTGCCGCTCGCCCTCGCCGCCACCCGGCCCGAACTGGTGGGCCCCATGGCCGACCTGATGTGGACCGCACTGAACACGGCACGGGCCAGGGACGTGGCGATGGACGCGCTGGAGCGTCTGCTGCGCTCGGCCGTGCGCAAGAACGGCACAGAGTGGACCCGGCCCGGGCTCGCGGCGCTGCTGCCCGCGCTGGCGACCGACGAGTACGACCGGCGGCGGCTGGACTGGCTGCTGCGCCACATGATGAACGACCCCGAGAACCCCGTCCCCGAGCCGCAGGCCCGCGACTTGTGGCGGCTCGCCGTCAGTCCGCCCGCGCGGTCGCGGCAGGAGCGGCCGCGGCAGACGCGGTCGCGCCAGGAGATCACGCGCCGGGAGACGACCCGCGAGGAGGAGAGGCATGGCTGAGGACGAGGACGAGGCGGCGGCCGGAGGCGTGGCGCCTCTGGGGCCGTTCCTGAAGGAGTACACACCGGTGGGGCTTCCGCCGGTGAGCGCCCAGAAGGCCTCGGTGGTCTTCTACCGCAAGGGCGGCTACAGCGTGATCACGGTCTCCGGGGTGCGCCACGTCGACAAGCGGGCGCTGGCCCAGCCGCGCTCCGTCTGCGAGATCGCGCAGGGCACCTATGTGTCGACCCTGGAGCTGGACCTGCCGGCCGCCGGCGGCACCAGTTTCTTCAAGGCCGAGGTGGACATCGAGTGGGAGGTCACCGATCCCTATCTGGCCGCCGTCCAGGTCGTGACCGACGTCGCCAAGCGGCTCACCTCCCCGGTGCTGGAACGGCTGCGCGAGGTCACCCTGACCTACCGGGTGACCGACGCCCAGCAGGCCAACCGGGTCATCACCCGCGAGTGCGTGGGCGGACGCTGGAGCGACCTGGGATCCGACCTGGGCCTGCGGGTGCGGCTGTACGTCCGCCTGGGGGTGGACGACGAGGCCATCGGGTACGCGAAGAAGCAGCGCGAGGTGCGAGCCGACGCCGAGGTCACCAAGGTGCGTCAGGACGGGTTCCGGCGCATGCTGCAGGGCGGGGAACTGGAGCAGCTCAGCTTCATGCTGGCCGCCGATCCCGAGGGGGCCAAGGACTTCCTGGAGAAGATCCGCCAGGAGGGCCGGCAGGACGAGCGGGACCGTGTCGACCGGCTCTACAGCATGGCCCTGCGCGGCGAACTCAATTCCATCGACGTGGAGACCCAGGTCCTGAACCTCCTCAACAAGGACAACCGCGGCCTGAGCGGCCCCATCGGGTCGGTGCCCGCCCGCCGCGAGCCCCGTCAGCTGGAGTCGTCCTCCGACGGCCCGTTCACCCCGGACTGGGTGTCGGACGAACCGCCCCGCCGGCAGCCGTACCGCGCGGACCCCTCCCGGGAGGATCCCCGCCGCAGGGAACGCCACCACGACGACGCCGAGACGGACGAACCGCCCTCCCGTACCCGGCGCCGGCCCCACCGCTCCGACCCCTACCCGGCGGACGACGTGGACCGGGAGCCGCCCCATGGCCGGTCGGAGCGGTCGGACAGGTCGGACCGGGCGTACCGGTCGGACGGTTATGCGGACGACGACTTCGACTGGGGGCCGCCGCGCAGCAGGCCGTACCGGGCGGAGTCCTATCCGGTCGACGATCCGGACCGGGAGCCGCCGCGCGGCCGGCCGGACAGGTCGGACCGGGCGTACCGGTCGGACGGTTATGCGGACGACGACTTCGACCGGGAGCCGCCGCGCGACCGCCCCCATCGGCCGGAGCTCTATCCGGCGGACGACCCCGACCGCGAACCGCCGCGCGGCGGCCGCACCTACC
>NZ_JBFAET010000104.1:0-31937 GCF_040642095.1 Streptomyces sp. NPDC020362 | reverse complement strand
CCGCTGACAGCATTTCACGGTCGACCCGGCGGTGGGCTTGGCAGCCCAAGGGAGGGATTGGTCACGAGGAGGCTCGAACGGCTTTTGGAAGCCGTGATCACGGGGCTTTCCTCCTTTCAGCCGGACAGCTCGTGCCTTCCTGAAAGCGGGCTGAATGGTGGCCGCCCAATGTGATGTCATGTGTATGAAGAAAGGGAGGGCTGTCAGGAGGATTGCTTCTTCAGCAGCTTTCCGTCCGCCGAGACGATGAACCACTCTCCGTCGATGCCCTGGCCGTTGGCATCACCGGCGACTGCGTCACCGGCGTAGTAGTACAGCGGCCACTTGTTGTACATCACCTGCGACACACCCGTGGTGCGCTGCGTTTTGGCCAGGAGTGACTGCTGTGCGCCGGCGCCCGTCCTGACGGCGGACGAAGAGGTCAGGGCCGGCCAGACCGCGATGCATGAGGGACCGCAATTGCTCACGCCTTCCTTGTCCTTGGTGAAGGCGTAGAGCGTGCGGCCCGACCGGTCGACAAGGATGCGCCCGTACTCCGAGTCGGCGACTCGCACCGAGACGGGAGCCGCCGCCTTGTTTTCGGCGTCCTTCTTCTTCTCCGATGCGTTGCCGCCGCAGGCGGAGAGCGTGAGCAGAGCAGCGGAAACGGCTCCTGCCGCGAACATGACGCTACGAGTACGCATGATCAGGAAATCCTTCGAGAGATCTGGCCGCCGGCCCATGGAGCCTGACGAAAATCCGTAAGGGCGCTCCACAGGGTGGCTGTTGTCATCCATGGCAACGTGTCCGAAGCCGCGCGGAGTTCACAGTACGGCGAAGAATTTTTTCGTTCGGCACTGACCTGTTCAGACTCCGGCTGCGTTGTTCAGGTTGCAACGCCCCTGAAGGGGCCATCTCATACGGAAGGCTGGAAAACGTGCGCAAGATCATCCTTGCCCTCGCTACCACTGTCGTGACGCTCGGTGTCGGCGCGGCCTCACCCGCCCTCGCTCAGGGTGGTCACGACAGTCATGGCGGCATGAACATGGCCCAGGCGTCCGGCGACCCGGTCAAGACCCCCGCACACGGGCCGTCCGCCTCGTTCACCGCCACGCTCACAGGCGCCCAGGAGGTTCCGGTGGCCAGCGGTCCGGCTGTGGGCGATCCCGACGGTTCTGCCCAGGCCGTCGTGCAGGTGAAGGGTGACCGGGTCACCTTCGCTCTGAAGTGGCGGGGTATTGGTACTCCGACTCTGGGCCACATCCACCAGGGCGTCTTCGGCAAGAACGGCGACGTCAAGGTCCCCCTGTTCACTACCGCGATGCCCGCCACCGTGGACGCGGCGGCGGGCCAGGCCAGTGTCACCGACGCGGTACTCGCCAAGCAGCTGCGCACGAATCCGGCCGGTTTCTACCTCAACCTGCACAGCAAGGAGTTCCCCGGCGGCGCGGTCCGCGGGCAGCTCAAGCCGGTCAAGTACCAGGTGAACCCGATGAGCATCATCAACGGCAGCTCGCAGCTCGCCCTCATGGACGGTTCCCAGGAGGTTCCCGCCCCGGGCAAGAAGGTCGGCGATCCTGACGGACACGCCATCACCTTCGTGCACCCACACGGCCAGGCGGTCGACTACTCGATGGCCTGGGTGAACATTCCCGCTCCGACTTTGGGCCACATCCACCAGGGCGACTTCGGCAAGAACGGCGACGTCAAGGTGCCGCTGTTCGCCACTGCCGTGCCCAACGGCATCTTCGCGATCTCGGGCACCGCGCAGGACCAGGACCCGGCTGTGGTGAAGCAGATCCGGAACCACCCCTCTGGCTTCTACGCCAACCTGCACACCTCGGAATTCCCGGACGGAGCCGTGCGCGGTCAGCTCTTCGGCCGTGAGGCGGCCAGGGACGACAAGGGGCAGAACGCCGGCGGCGACAACGCCGACACGCAGGCCCCGCCGCGCCAGGGGAACGCCGTCCTCTTCGACGAGCCGGGCTCCTTCTCCGAAGACAACCCGTCCCAGGGCATCTCCGGCAGCGGCTGCGTCAACGTCTTCCGGCCCGGCGTCACCTCCGCCATCCAGACCGGCCAGCCGGTGAAGGTGTGGTCCGGCAAGGGCTGCACCGGCGAGAGCCTCGTGATCAAGGGTGACACCACCGACCTCGCCGGCGTCGACTTCGACAACAAGATCTCGTCCGTCTTCTTCGGCGACGTCTGAGGCCCCGGGCCGGTGTGGTTCAACTCCACACCGGCTCTGTCCTTTCCCCGACACCTTGCGGCATCCGTCCATGAGGGAGTCAGTCCCTGTCCGGCGACACCATGCCGTCGGCCGCCCGAGTCGACGTCCCGCTGCCGATCCGACAAGCTGGAACGCCAGATGCGGGGCTCCTCGGCCGACGCTGCTGCCTCCGTGCATTCCGCATGCGTAGCGGCGGACGACGCCCCGGCTCCGGAGGCGACGAAACCGGCAACTCCCCACTACCCGAGATCGCGAGGGGACCCCGAATCAGCCTCGACCAGGCGCAATGGACCCGCTCTTCCCGCTTTGCCCCGTGCCGGCAACCAGGTACCAGGACCTGCCCCCCGGCATGGCGAACGCGGCGGGATGCTTCGTCGGTGAGGTGGCGGGCCATGAGATCGGTCATGGCAGGGTGGATCATGGTTTCGGAACGGGCGGGGAGGGTTTCGGAGCCGCGGGCCGGCCGGCGGTGGAGCATGAGCCAGCCGTAGGTTCGCTCGACCGCCCAGCGTTCCTCCGTGCGCGGCCATGCACGGTCATGTGCGCGGACAACCAATGATGCTCCTCACACGAGAGCAAGCTCATGCGGTAGTGCTCCGCGGGAGCTGGAAGCGAAGTGAACTGTTCATCCCCGCCTCGCATTTGTGTCGACAAACGACAGGCCCTCTCGACGGAGCTGACCTTGGACAGCCTCATTTCCGATCACTGATCACTTTCCCAGGGCGCCGGACGTACCATGCCAGTCGGCGATTTCCGGCCCATCTCGGCTCTGCGGGTCGCGCTGCCCATCCTCGGCGCATGTGCTCGAACGGTCAGCAGGAAGGCCGTCGTCCGAAGGCGGCCTCGTTGGCCTCGGTGTCCGCGGTCCCTGATCAGCATGGTCGGAGTGCCATTCGGACACGCTGCCCTTGCTGTCCGCACCGTCCTGACCGGGATCTTCTGACGGTTCTCCGGCCGCAGCGGCATCGCGACCCCCCTGCTGACACCGCCCCGCTCCCACCAGACAAGCACCCACCGGACCAGTTGTCAGCACCCCGCCAACACAGTCACGGCATTGCCTACTGTGGGGCAGTCGCTCGTGTGCGGCCTGCAGGCGTCGCAGATCTGTGAGGTCGGCAGTGCCCTGGCCTTCGCGTACGCCCTGCCGAGAGGTCAGTTCGGCGATCAGCCCGTCCAGCAGCCGTCCCAGCCGCTTGATCTGGTTACGGCCGACGCGGCGCCGCAGTGCGGTAGCGCGTTGAGCGAGCCGGCCAGGGTGCGCAGCGTCTGGGAACGTCCGCTGAGGGGCGACCCGATGGTGTGCAGTTGGCCAGCCTGGTACAGGTCGAGCACCAACGGCGAGCGGTTCTGCTGGGGCGACAGGTCGACCATGCCGTACTCCACCGCCGACAGCGCGGCCTGTCGTTCCGCGGTGGGCTTGGGCGCGGGCGGCGATGGCGGCGCGGTCACTCCAGCAGCGCAGGTAGCGGCGGGAGCCAGGGACTCGCCTGCCGGGTCACACCGGCGAGCCGATCCGCCTGCGCGATGGCCATCGTCAGAACCGCCGGAACAGTGGCGGTCTCCGACTGCGCGGAGCCGGAACCGCCGCGGGGCCGGCCGACGGGCAGCGAGGCACCCAGATCGCGCCAGGAGATCGCCTGCACATGCACCTCCGCGCCCGCCGGGACCGCCGACCCGGCTCGCCTGGAAGGGCAGGAGGGCCGAGGGGCCGAAGAGCCATCGCACCGGTCGACTACAAGGGCGGCAGCGCCTTCGCAGAGTGTGCCGACCTGCCGCACACCGTCGGCCTGGTCACCGATCTCGATACCCGCCTCGTGGAGCGTGCCCTGGTCTCGTTCGGTGCTGAGCTGCCGCAGCGTCATCTAGTCGGGCCGGTTCACCACCGCCGGCATGGCCACAGGGTCTGCAGCAGCTCCGACTTGCCGGGACTGGTCGTTCCCGCAATCAGCGCGTGCGGACCGTCACGGACCAGGTCGACGGCGAATTCCCCGTCGTAGACGACGCCCAGAGAGGCCCTGATGCTGCGGTCCCCGAGCAACCACCGGCTACGACCGCCTCCGCCGTGGACGGCTCGATGTCCAGCCGGTTCAGCAGAGGTACGGAGCTGGGCAGCGTGCTCTCGTCGCTGTCGCCGGCGCCCCTGAGCGGAGCCGGCGCTCGCGCGCAGGGTTCGTGCCAGTGGGACTCGGCGAGTCGGTCCGTAGGTGGCTGATGGTTCAGATTCTCTTGTGAACGATTCGACCGAGCGACTCCGTGTAGTGGGTGCATCCGGAAGGCACACGAGAGGACGTGGACGAACAACATGAGCAACGGCATCGGTGCCCCGCCCCCGCAGAGGCCGGGAATCGGCAAGGCGTACCGCGGTGCGCGGACCGCGCTCCGTGCCCTCGCCGCAGTCCTGATCGGCTGCCTCATGGCACTGGGCGTGGCCGCGTCCGCGACGGCGGCGGACGATGACGACCTGATCAAAGTGTTCGTCGTCCAGGAACCCGCACAGACCGGGGGACAACTCGCCACCCTGGCGTCCATCGCGGCAAGCACACTGGGCGACGCCTCGCGGGCCAAGGAGATCCTCGACCTCAACCGCGGTCTGGCCCAGCCGGACGGCCGCGCGCTGAACGGCCCTGACGACCAGTTGCGTCCGGGCTGGATTCTGCGGTTGCCGGAGGACGCCTCGGGGCCCGACGTACGACAGGCTCGGGACACCGGAAACCAGGGCACCCCTTCCTCCCGCCCCGACGGGGCAGGTGCGCCGAGCGGCGGCAACCGCACGACAGCCGCCGGGTCCACCATGCTCACCATTCCGCTGACCGCAGCCGTTGCGGTGCTCGCTGCCATCGTCCTCGCGCTGGTCACCGCCGGCATCGTGGGCAGGCGCAAGGTGCGCGGGGCGTACGGCGCCGTGATGCGCGCGGGCCGTGGGCTGGGTGCCCCGGTCAGGCGGCGGCGCCGGCTCATGCTGCGCCGTGCGGTGGGACGGCGGTTCGCTACCGACGCCGACTCGGTCCGGCGGGCGTACGGCACGGTCGCCGAATTCGCGGCCGGACGGCGCCGACGGGAGACCTCGGTGTACGCACTGCGTGTCGACAACGCCGGTGCGACGGCATGGCTGTCGGCCTCCGACGCCCTGGAGGCTCCCTGGCGAAACGTTGACAGCACGCGCTGGCGACGCGCCACTGCCGAGGCCGGCTGGTTGAACAGCCCGGCGGACGTTGGTACGGCATCGTCGGCGGCGACCTCCGCCACGTGCCTGGTGCGGGTAGGGACCGACACCGAGGGCGAGGCCGTTTTCGTGGATCTCAGCCGACTCGATGGTGTCCTAAGCGTGACCGGTGACCAGGGCGTGGCCCGCGACGTGGTGCAGAACGTGCTGGCGGAGATCGCGCGCATCCGGCCAAACACACCGGTGACCGTTCTGCGCGGAGAGGATGGCGCTCTTCCTCTCACCCTTCCTGCCGGCCTCACACGACTCGGCCGAGCCGAACTTCCGCCTGCCACGGGATCCATGCCGGTGCACGGCACCGTGCGCGGAGCCGCCTCACGTCGCCCGGTCATGGGCCTCGTCGTCGTGGCGGGCACCCCCACCGGGCAGGAGGCCGCGGAGTTGACCGCGCTGTGCGGACCCGGCGGTGCGGGCTGGACGGGGCTCGTGTACGGCGAGGTGAGCGGTGCACACTGGCGTTGGTACGCTGATTCCGACGGCGATGTGGACATCCCGGCGCTGGATGTGAAGCTTACCGTTCCGGCGTGACTCATATGCTCGTGGCGAAGCTGACGGCCCGGCCCCCTCCACTGTGCGCTGTGCAGGCCAGTATGGGAAAGACCGGGCTTGAGGTTCGGCCTACCGTGCGCGGGTGCCCGCGCCTGTCTTCACCTTCGCGCGTAGGCTGATGAGCGCGTAGTGCTGACGGGATTTGACGGTGCCTGCCGGTATGCCGAGTAGCCGTGCCGTCTCCTCAATGGTCTTGTCGCCCAGGTAGATGTGCATCAGCACCTCACGGTGCTCGTAGGGCAGTTGTCGCAGCAAGGCGGTGACCTCGGCCCGAAGGATCACCCCTTCGGCATCGTCGTGCCGAGCCATGTCGCGTCCCTCGGCGCCGATGGTTTCGTGGCGGTGGGTGGCACTGCGCAGCCTGTCGACAACCAGGTTGCGGGCCACAGTGAGCAGCCAGCCCCGTACCGAGCCCTCGGTGCCGTAGAGCCGCTCCAGGTGATGCCAGGCGCGGATGAGGGTTTCTTGGACGATGTCCTCCGCAGCGTGGCGATCATTCAGCAACTTCTCGACATAGGCGAGCAGCGCCTTCGCGTGGTCGGAGATCAGGGTGTGCAGCAGGTCCCTCTGGCGTGCGGCCGTCGAGGCGTCCGCAGCGGTGATCATGTTCATGGTCCAGTTCCCGAAATGAAGAGTCGTGCAAGTGCCGTACTGCATATGGCGCGAGGGAAGCAGGCCGGCCAGACCCGGTTCGGTTGTCGATGGCCGCCCGCCAGCACGTGGTTCGTGGCGATCGCGGGTGAAGTCCTTGTGAATGCAGTCCGCGGCGAGCGTAAGCAGCGGCCACTGCCGGAACGCTGACGAATTTCTGACGTTCGTACCCACCTTCGAGAACGCGGCTCTCTCCTGCAACGGCCTTGTGCTGTTGGCCAGTTGGTGTGCGGTGACGGTGGAGCTGTTCGCCGACCGACGCAGCGCTGTGGGGTGGTTGGACAAGGAGCGTCCCGTCCTGCTCGCGGACGTGGACCAGGAGGCCAGGCACGGCTGCGGTGAACACGGCTTCCAGCCGGCCGCAACGCTGGAGTTGCACGCGCTTGAGGGGTACCGGGCCGTCCACGGCCGTTACTTGGAAGCGAACGCTCTGATAGGTAGACCTGTCTGGGACGGGGGTCTCGCGCGTAGAGACAGGCCGTAGGACTCAAGCTCGGTGCTGGTCAGCGCTTGAGCCCGGTGAGCGGCTGCGGACGGTACCCGCGTCTAGGATTCCGTGGGCAGTTGTTGAAGAAATTGCTGGAAGGTGTGGACCTCGCCGTCGGCCAGAGGCGCGCCGTGGGCGAAGCCGACTGCTTTGAGGTCCTGGGGGATGCGGGCCAGGCTACCGGGTCGCAGTTTGGGATCGGCGGCGAGTGCGGCGGGGCCGATGGCGAGTTTGCCGCGGTTGAAGGCTGCGTCCCCCATGAGGATGGTCCGGCTCGGTTCGTGCATCAGCACGATGTGGCCGGGGGAGTGGCCGGGGGTGTGGATGACGCGTAGCCCGTCGCTGCCTTCCACCAAGTCTCCGTCGGAGACGGTGCCGTCGGCGGTGGTGGGGGTCCAGTGGAGTTTGGGCAGGTGGTCAATGAGGCGGCCGATGGCGCCCGATCGTCCTTGGGCCGGTACGCGTCCGGATTCCAGCCAGGCTCGGTCGGCGTCGTGGATGAGGATGTGTGCGCCGGTGTGGCGGCGGAGTTCGGCGGCGCCTTGTACGTGGTCGGGGTGGGCGTGGGTGAGGATGACGCGCCGGATGTCGGAGGGCTTGCGGCCCAGGTCGGTGACCGTGTGGAGAAGTACGCCGGGGGCTTTGGACCATCCGACGTCGACGAGGGTGAGGCCGTCGTCGCCCTCGATCAGGAAGGCGTTGTCACGCTTGCTGGTGGCGATCCGAGTGACGCCGGGAGCGAGCTGGCTGTGCATGAGAGTTCCTTGAATCGTGCAGCGTGCATTTTCCAACGGGGAGAGGACCGTGCTGGGGGTGGTAGCGGCACCGCCCCCTGCACCAGGCTCAATGGCTGCGTGCGACCGGGGCGGGTATGTAGCCTTCGTGGGCGAGTTTGGGCAGGATGCCGCCGTTGGCGAGGATGTCGAGGACCAAAGGCGGCAGCGCGCCTCCGTTCAGCCGGGTGCCGGACCTGGTGTTCTCGGCCCAGCCTTCGGCGAAATCGAGGCGTGCGGTGTCGCCGTCGGTGAAGGCCGTGGTGGCGCCGGGGACGGTCAGGGCGGGTAGGCCGTGATTGATGCAGTTACGCAGGAATAGGGAGTTGAACTCCTCCGCGATCAGCGCGGTGATGCCCAGCTCACGAAACAGCGCGGCGACGGGACGGGACGAGCCGAGGCCGAAGTTGCGGCCCGCCACAACGATGTCGCCCTTCTCGACCTCGTCGGTCCATCCCGGGCGCAGCTCGTAGAAGATGTGCCTCGCGGCTTCGGGCACGGGCAGCTTCATGGCGAACGCGGGGTACATGGCGTCGGTGGTGACGGAGTCGCCGACCACCCAGACGCGTCCGGTGATGAGGGTGTCCATCAGCTGAGTTCCCCTCGCGGGTCGGTGACGCGGCCGGTGAGGGCGGAGGCGGCGACGGTGGCGGGGGAGGCCATGTAGATCTCCGCGTCGGGGCTGCCCATACGGCCGGTGAAATTGCGGGTGGAGGATGTCAGGCAGACCTCGCCGGGGGCGAGCAGGCCCATGTGGTAACCGAAGCAGGCACCGCAGGTGGAGTTGGTGACCACCGCGCCCGCATCGGCGAGGTCCTGCAGGTAGCCGGCGCGCATGGCGTCCCTGTAGACCTCCTGGGACGCCGGCGTAATCAGCAGGCGTACTCCCGGCGCGACCTTGCGGCCACGCACGATGTCGGCGGCGATCTTGAGGTCTTCGAGTTGCCCGTTGGCGCAGGATCCGATGAAGCACTGGTTGACCGGACGCTTCTCGATCGCTGAGATCGGCAGCGAGTTGTGGCTGACGGTGCCGGGACGGGCTACGTAGGGCTCCAGCGACGAGAGGTCAACGCTGCGTACGGCGGCGTAGCTGGCGTCCGGGTCCGGGTCGGCTGCCGTGTAGGAACCGGGGGGTGCTCCGTGGGCGGCGAGGAAGTCGCGGGCGAGGTCGTCGATGGGGAAGGTGGAGAAGTCGGCGGAGATTTCGGCGCCTTGGGTGGCGATGGTGCGCCGGTCGTTCATGGGGATGGAGGCGAGGCCCGGTCCGCCGTATTCGAGGTTGTGGTTGGTGGCGTCGCCGTAGGTTCCGGCGATGTACAGGAAGATGTCCTTGCCGGAGACGGCGTCGGGCTTGGTGCCGGTGAATTCGTAGCGGATGGTGGGCGCGGCCTGGAACCAGGTTTTGCCGGTGCACAGGATCGAGTACACCTCCGCCGGGCCGAGACCGCGTGCGGCTGTGTTGTAGGCGCCTGCGGCGCAGGTGTGGGAGTCGGTGCAGGCGAGGATCTCGCCAGGGCGGGCGAGGCCGTTCTCGGCGATGACCTGGTGGCAGATGCCGTGGCGGCCGACGTCGTAGAACTTCTCAATGTGGAAGTCGCGGGCGAAGGCGCGGGCGTGGGTGCCGCCTATGGCGTCGTGCACGTTGGGGGCGGGCACAGCGTGGTCCATGATGACCGCGACCTTGTCGGGGTCGTTGATCTTCAACGGTTGGACCCAGCTGGTGGCGAACTGCAGGTCGATCATCACGGTCATGTCGACGTCGCAGACCACTGTGTCACCGGCGCTGACCTTCTCCAGGCCGGCTTTGCGGGCAAGGATCTTCTCCATCATGGTCATGCCCATCAGGCACCGTCCTTGGTGTGGTCGCGGTATCGCTCGCCGATTTCGGACCACTCGCGCAGCCCGACGAGTTCGAACAGGCCCTGCGGGCCGGGCGTGGCTTCGGGCATGGTGCCGCCGAGGCGGCCCAGGGCCTCCAGCCCATGGAGCACATAGGGGGCGAGCAGGGCTCCGGGGTGGATGGCAATCCGGAAGCCGAGTTCGGCGAGCCGGTCGGGTGCGGTGTCGGGGGTGAGGCCTCCCTGCACCATGTTGATCAACAGCGGGGCGTCCACCTCGGCGGCGATCCTCTCGATCTCCCCGATGTTCTGCGGAGCTTCGATGAAGAGGACATCGGCGCCCGCGGCCGCGTAGCGGCCCGCCCGGTCGATTGCTTCGTCGATGCCCAGTGGTCCGCGGGCGTCCGTACGGGCGATGATCACAAGGTCGTCGTTGGTGCGTGCCTGGAGGGCGGCGTCCAGCTTCTCGGTGAATTCCTCGGGGGAGACGAGCTCCTTGTCGGGCAGGTGGCCGCACTTTTTCGGGAATGCCTGGTCCTCCAGGTGGAGGGCTGCTACACCGGCCTTCTCGTATTCACGCACGGTGCGCGCGACGTGCATCGGTGCGCCGTAGCCGGTGTCGGCGTCGGCGATGAGCGGGATGCCGTCGAGTGCGGTGACCACGATGCGGGCCCGGTCGGTCATCTCGCTCTGGGTGAGCAGCCCGATGTCGGGCAGGCCGAACCCGGCGACGGACACCCCTGCGCCACTGAGGTAAGCGGCGCTGAAACCGGTGCGGGCCACGAGGTGGGCGGACAGGCCGTCGAACACGCCCGGGGCGGTGATCAGGCCCCCTTGGGCGAGTAGCGAGCGCAGCCGGCCACCGGCGGTGGTGGGCGTCGTCGAGGTGGAACTTGCCTGTGACGACGGTGACATGAGGACTCCTTGCAGTTTGTGATGGGTCAGTCGAGGACGCCGCGGACGGGGGCGGCGAGCAGGTCAACCAGGCGGCGGAGATCCGGCTGGTTTTCGAGGCTGAGGACGATGTGTTCGATCTCGGCCGCGCGGTCGGCATCGATGACGCTGGCGGTCAGCGCCCGGTACTTCTCCCGGATCTCGCCGTTCGTGAGCGGATCGTCCGGGCCGCCATGGGGTTGGTTGAGGGCCTGGGTGAGGACCTGGCCACCGCGCAGCGTGACCGTGAGGCGGGTGTTGTAGCCGCGCTGGGTCCAGGTGGGATCCTGCGGCTCGTCGACCTGCTTCACCTCGGTGCGGCCGATCAGCTGCCAGACGTCGTCGGCGTCTATCCGGGCCGGAGTGAACTGCTCTGGTCGCACGTGGCCGTCCAGGAGGGCCACGGCGGTGGCGTAGGCGATGTTCATCTGGGCGCCGATGGTGGTCAGAGGGCGTTCGGGGATCCACCACCCGTGGTGGTAGATCGCGTCGGGTACCTCGATGCGGAGGGATTCGATGTCGTCGGCACTGAACGTGCGGCCGTCGGTCATCGCGATGGCGGCATCGATGGCGGGATGGAGCCCGCCCATCGCCGCGTGGATCTTCACCGTGATCTGCTCGGTGTTCCACTCCTGGCCCAGGCCCTTGGTGATCTGGGTGGCGTCGGGGTTGTGGCCCTCGCCGAAGGTGGACAGGAACCCGCCATAGGGGCGCTCGAAGACCCTTTTGATGCCGGTGTAGCCGGCCTGGGCGAGTCCGGCGGCGTAGAAGCCGTTGCGGGAGGCCAGGCCATGGTGCATCCGCTTCGACATCGCCTCGTACTGCGCGGCCATGAGGCCGGCGGACTGCGTGGCGGCCAGGCCGAGTGCGTCCTCGAAGGCGGCGGCGTCCAGGCCGCGCATCGCCCCGGATGCGGCAGCGGCAGCGTGCGTCCCGAAAACCGAACCGGAGTGCCAGCCACGGGAAAGCATTTCCGCACCGTGCAGCGCCAGGCCCACCCGGGTGCCGGTCTCAAAGCCCAGGACCGTCGCCCGCAGGAATTGCGCGCCCGTGACCGCCGTCAGCTGCGATGCGGTGGACACCAGCGCGGGCAGCACCAGGGAGGTGCTGTGCAGCGGGGCGGCCGGGTAGTAGTCGTCCAGCTCGAAGCCCTGAATGAACGTGCCGTTGAGCACCGCGGCCGCCGAGCCGCTGGTGGTGTACCCCCAACCGATCACCGGGACGTTCCCGGCGCCCTCCAGGCCCAGGACCGCCCCGACGGCCGTGCGCGACCACGGCAGCTGGGCGCCGATCAGCGCGCAGGCCAAGCCGTCGAGTACCAGGTGAGCGGCCCGCTCCCGCACTGAGGCGGGGATCTGATGCAGCGAGGTGGCGGTCAGCCAAGTGGCCAGTTGCCCTGTGGGGCCGCTCGGGTCGGTGGGCGGTCGGGTGGTCGTAGGCGTCGGTGCGGACACCGCGCTCACCTCCAGTGTTGAGGAACCCAGATCGGGCGGAAGGAGTGGTCCGGACTCCCTCGGCCACTCACATTACAATTTATAACATCTAGTTTTGCAGGGTCGGCAGGTAGCATGAGCGCGTGGCCCTAAAACGAACCTCTCTCCCCCGCACCGCCGAGGCGGTGGCCCTTGCGGAGCTCCGCGACGCGATCGTCCGCGGCGACCTGGCCCCCGGCGCGCCGATCCGTCAGAGCGCGGCCGCCGAGGAGCTGGGGCTGAGCGTCATCCCGGTCCGCGAGGCCCTCAAGACGCTGGCCGGGGAGGGGATCGTGACTTACGTCCCGCAGCGCGGTTACACCGTCACCGAGCTGAGCCCGCAGAGTGTGGACGGCATCTTCCGGATCAGGGAACTCCTGGAGGCGGAGGCCGAGGCGAACGCGGCGGCCCGGATGCGGCCCGAGGACGTTGCCGCGATGCGCACTGCACTGGAGGCTCAGCGTGCTGCCGTAGCCAGGGCCGATGTGCAAGGCGTGATCACGCACAACCGGAATTTCCACTTCGCGCTGCTCGACCGCTGCGACAACGAATGGATGCTGCGCTTCGTCCGGCAACTGTGGGAAGCCCTGGAGCCGCACCGCGCCCTGTCCTACCGCCGCGGAGCTGACTCCGGCGACCTCGATCGGATCGAGGCGATCCTCGCCGAGCACGACGGCATCGTCGCCGCCTTCGAGGACGGAGACCGGGCTCTGGCAGTGCGCCTGCTCGCCGAGCACCGCACGCATGGCCGCTCCGATTTCCACCGGCTGCTCAGTTCACCCCAGGGCCAGTAGGGCGCTCGCCGCGCTCCTGCCCGGGGTGCCGCCGAGGATCGCGGGAACCGGGAGGATGCCGTTCATGGCAATGCCTTTCCGGCCCGGTGGGTGCGCCCGCAGTCGTCAGTACGAGTACGGGCGCAGGAGGTCAGATTCCTTCGAGGCGGACCGCGTTGGTTTTAGGGCCGAGAACGGCGACCACCACGCTCATCAGGGCGATCAAGGCGGCGCATATCAGGTACAGAAAGCCCGCGCCCAGCGCGTGGAGGATCGACAGGGCGCAGAACGGCAGGACGGCTGCCACCAGCCGGGAGAGCGCGTAGGTGCGACCCAGGGCCGTGTTGCGGACCTCGGTGGGAAACAGCTCGGCCCCGTAGGCGCGCGAGACTGTCGCGTTGATGACACTGATCAGCGTGGTGCACAGGCCGGAGGACACGATCACCCACGCGCTACTGCCCAGGCCGAAAACCGTGCCGGCCACGGCGACCAGCAGCGAGGAGACGATCACCAGGGTCCTGCGCTGGATCCGTTCGACCACCTGCATCAGCAGCAGACAGCCCAGCGGGTAGCCGAGAGCAGTCAGCGCCGAGTACGTCAGCGAATCGACCACGGTGAAACCTTTGTCCAGCAGCACGATGGGGGCAATGGCGGTGAAGCCGTAGAAGCCGATCGGGCCGAGCGCCTCCATCACACACACCAGCAGGGTGCGCCGGCGCAGCTGCGGTCCCCACAAGGACGGCTTCTGCGCACGAACCTCTGGTCCAGACGGCATGGGCATCGGATGGGGGCTGGCGGCGTGGCTGGGGTTCTCGGCGCCGGTCGCCGGAACCGGATGTCCGGCGCTCGATTCGATCCGGGCCAGGGCATTCAGGGCCTCGGCCGGCTGGTGGGCGGCCAGCCACCGTGGGGATTCCGGCAGACGGCGCCGCAGCACCCACACGATGACGGCACCGCATGCGGCGAGGACCATCAGCCACCGCCAGCTGGCCACGCCGGCCGGACTGTGCGGAAGTTTCGCGGCCAGTAGTCCCGCCACCGGCACAGCCAGCATGCCCAGCCCATAGGTCGTGGCCATCATGCGGCCACGCTGGGTCGTCGGCATCAGCTCTGCCAAGTACGTGTCCACCAAGGCGAGCTCCGCGCCCAGACCGACACCCAGCATGACACGCAAGGCGATGAGCGTAGGTGTGTCGGGTGCGAAAGCGGCACCCACGGACAGCACTGCGTACGCGACGAGGTTGATCTGGAACATGCGCCGACGCCCGAAACGGTCGGCGAATCCGGACAACAGCAGGGCTCCCAGCAGTTCGCCTGCGAACGTTGCCCCGATCAGCAGTGACTGGGCAGTCGTGCTCGACGCCCACCCGCCAGGCAGCAGCGGCACCAGCAGACTGCTGAGAGCGACCTCGAAGAAGTTGAAGAAGGAGCCGAGCCCGACAACCAACAGGACACCGCGGTGCCAGCGGCCCACAGGGAGCGCGTCGAGTCGGGACGCGACCACCTCCTGCAGACGAGATGCATCCTCAGTGTGGGGCACGGCGCGCGTCGCGCCAGAAATGTCAGCCATGCGTCATCCGGTTCCACTATTTGCAACCTGCTCTTCAGGCCGGGGGCAGAGAGTGACAGGCGCATAAATCATCGTCAAGGACTCTGACATGACGGACTAGCCCCGTGGCGATCGCTTGCATGAGGCGGGCCGAGGCTCATAGTTTCAGATACTGGATCCATGGATCTAATCTGCGGACACGGCGACAGGGTGGCGGGCATGACAGCGACACGGACCGAAGGCGGAGACACGGCCAGGCGGGCCCTACGCCTGCTGGAAGAGGTAGTCGGCGCGAGCTCACCGGTGGCCCTGCAGGACCTGGCTGATGCGGTCGGCTTGAGCAAGTCCACCGCCTACCGTCTGCTGCGCGTCCTGCAGGAGGAGGGGTATGTGACCCGGGCGGACGGCGGTGGTTACCGAATCGGAGCCCGGCTGATGGGACTTGCCGCCGAAGTGATGCCGCGCGCAGACGTGTTCGCCGGAGCCCGCCCCATGCTGCGGGCCCTGGCCGACCTCTCCGGCGAAACGGCCACCCTGCACGTGCGTGCAGGTGACGAGGCTGTGCTGGTCCTCGGCGCCGAGAGCGACTACGAACTGCGCAGGGCCGCCAGAATCGGCTCGTCCACCCCCCTGTACCGCGGCGCCAGCGGCCAGGCCATCCTCGCGTTCCTCCCTGACTCCGAGATCACCGCGATCATGCAGCGGGCCGGCGAGGCGGCGCACACCGACGAAGTCGCAGGCGCCCTCACTTCAGTGCGCACCAACGGATACGCCTTGTCACAGGCGGCCAACCACCCGGGCCTGCTGGGAATCGCCGTACCCATCCGGACCACATCGCAGCACGCGGCAGCCTCGGTCGCCATCTCCGGCCCCTTCGACCGCTGGACCGCCCGGCGCGCCGTCGCCATCGTCGACCTGCTCACCGAGCGTTGCGCGCGCCTGGCCTCGCTTTTCGAGACATCCTCGCCCGCAGTGAGTCCTGGCTGAACGTCTGCGAGGCCGTCGTGTGCCGGGCCCACCAGCACGCGGCCGGGGCGGTGAAAAGGGGGATCTGCAGAAGGAGTCGCCGGGCGGCGTCTTCGCCGAGCCCGCCGACCATGGACTCGGGCTTTCCCGGGGCGGCCCGACCACCAGGATCCACCGCCTGGGTATTGCTCGACGGTGCGGATGGGGGATTCGGCGAGGTTGCGGGGGATACTGAGGGGTAGTTTCCCGGCGGCGTTGACGTCACCAAAGACCACTGCGGCGATCGCTGCGCCCTGTTCCTGCCCGGCGTACCAGGCCTGGAGAACGGCGGCCGTGTGGTCGTGCCAGTTCGTCATGTCCACCGGTCCGCCAGTGGTCAGGACGACAACCGTGCGCGGATTGGCCTCGCTCACCGCCCGGACCAGTTCGTCCTGGCCGTTCGGCAGTTGCAGGCCTGGACGGTCGGCGTGCTCGCTCTCGTACGCGCGGATCACCACGACGGCCGTGTCGCACCGAGCGGCCAGTTCCGCTGCCGCCATGACTGAGGGGGAGCGCACGCCGTTCGGCGGACGCCAGCCGAACCTGATCCGGGCTCCGGTGAGAAAGCCCCCCGATGCCCGTGGACCCCTCGATCGCGGCTCTGCCACCGGGCCAGACGCAGCCGGCCGGTCGGGGCAGCGGGGCATTACGGTGGGACACGAGGGCCTCCTGCGGGGCGGCGTGCAGATGTCGCAATCCACACCGAACCCAGAAGGCCCTCACTCAAGCACCCAGCGCGCGTGTCAGCAATGTCCCGGGACAACACACCTAGTGCTCGTGACCAAAGCGGGCGAAGCAGCTGCTGCACTGCCGCTGGCTCAGTGACCGAGGAGCGCTTCACGTGCCGCGCGGGACCAGACCGCTTGCTGGTCGGGGCTGAATCCCAACCGGTTCCAGTGGAAGATGATGTGCCTGGCCAGGATGCTGCGGAGACCGAGGCCGAGACAGTTTTTCTCTGCTGCATCAGCCAGACTTTTGCCCGCGGCCTCCATGCCTTGCGCCCAGTCCCTCAAGGGTGCGAGCGGTCCGTCAGTGAGCAGGGGGCCGGGGGCGAGGGTGAGGAGCTTTCTCATCGAGTCCGTCATGCTTCTGACCTTGTCGATGGGGACGTTGGCCGGCAGTGGGCGCTTGGCCTCGACCTGGCCCCACACGTCTCCCTGCTCACCCCACTCCAGGCCTGCGGCGCGTAGGAAAAGGGCAAGGATCAGCAGGGACGCAGCCTTGGCGTCGAGCAGACCGTCCATGCGCCTCTCGGCGAGCTGGTCGAAGGTGAGCACCCCCATGCTGTCGGCGTGAAACAGGCGGTGGGCGATTTTCATGCCAGTCAGCCCGCCGAACGCGATGGATTCCGGCTCGTACAGGGAGGTCCGC
The DNA here is from genome assembly GCF_040642095.1 of Streptomyces sp. NPDC020362. Lineage (NCBI taxonomy): Bacteria > Bacillati > Actinomycetota > Actinomycetes > Kitasatosporales > Streptomycetaceae > Streptomyces > Streptomyces sp. NPDC020362. Next base: position 15,104 of record NZ_JBFAET010000104.1, on the reverse strand, counting down.
CACTGCTTCACAACGCGCCAGGAGACTGCCGAGTCGAGCGCCTGCTGCGTGCTCGTGATGGTGTGCTCCACTTCCACGGCTGGCGCGGGCTGGACCCGCAGCCTCCAGCATGGGTACTTCCGGACGAACCACCAGGCGTCTACGTCCTCTCCGCTGAGGGCGGGCAGGAGGTGGGTGCGAAAGGCCCGCGCGGCAGAGGGGTAGTCGGCGAATGTGACGTACACCTGGTACCAGCCTGTGTGCGGGTGTTGGAGAGCAGCCCGGCCGGCGGCCCGGTAGCGTTCGACCCCTTCGGCCAGTCGGGCGGGTGACGTCAGCACCTGCTGGGCCGCCTCCTCAATCGGTATGCCGCATAGGACGGCCAGGACGGCGTACTCAGTGGGGTTGGTGCTCTGTTGCTGCATTTCGTCGCCTCCTAGATCAGCAGCAGGCAGGCGTCCCAGTCGGTGGCGGTCACGGCGCCTGGTTCGGCGCTCCTGAACGCGAGCGTTGCCCCGGCCGCGCCTTCAAGGAAGTCGGGTCTCTGCGGCGCTGGGGCCGCGAGAAAGCGTTCGGATCCGTGCCGCAGCCAGTCGTCGAACGGCTGGGCATTTTCGGCGTCGTCCGAGACGCGCTGCACCGTGCGGATCAGCCCGCCGAGGCCGTGGCACAGGCCCCGGCCGGCGAGCTGGTCGAGTTGCCGGGAGTCGGCGAGGCAGTACATCAGAGCGCGCTCCGACATGAGCTTGCGCTCGTCGTCGCCGAGAGCCATGGCGGCGAGTTGCTGGGCGCGGACGATACCCGGCGTGCCATAGCACCAGGACGGCGCTGCGCTGTGGGTGGGAGCCGGGCCACTCTTGCTGATCCAGCGGCCAGCGGGTTCCGTGGTGGTCGTTCTGCCGGATGTTGTCCAGCCAGCGCAGGATGCGGTACATGGCGAGTGCGTGGCGGTCCACGGTGATGCCATGGCGCATGGCGAGGGCGAGCAGTGTGAGCGGGCCCGTGATGCCGTGGGCGAGGCCGGCATTGGCATGGCCGCCTGGGGTAGCTGAGTGGTGGTTCGCTGGGTCGTGGCCCACCCACCAGCCGGGCAGTGATTGGTCCTGCGGGCCCTGGACCGGGTCGGTGAGCCGGACTAGATACTCCAGGACGCGCCGCAGTTCCTGGCCGTCGGGTTGCCGGCGGAGGAGGAGGGCGCCGAGGCCCGTCAGACCACGGAAGAGGTCGTACTCGGCGAAGGCGGTGTAGCGCCCTTCGTCGATGCGGGCATGTGCGGCAGCCAGTCGGCGCCGGATGAGGGCCGTTACGACGTCGTTCAGGGCGTGAAGTGCTCCGGTGTACCGGTCGGTTCCGGCGGCGGCCATGTGCAGGACGTAGGCCATCGCGGGGGCGCCGAGAAACAGGTTGGCCTCGTTACCGCCCATGAGGGGGCCAACATCGGCGAGCTTGCGGTGGGCGACCTGGAGGCTGGCGAGTCCAGCGTGGGCACGCTCGATGTCGAGGAGGGCGGTCCCGAGTGAGCCGTGCGCCAGGGACTGACGGGTGGCGGAGTCGGTGTCCAGGAAGGCAGTGGTCACTGTGTCGCTCCTTCTGCGCGGGCGGTCCAGGACACTGCGGCGGTGCGGGCCAGACGGCGACAGGTGGCTTCGGCGTCCGGGTCGATGCCCGCCGCGCGGTTGTGGTGCATGTGAAGCAGTGACGGCAGCACGTCGGCGGGGGCGGTCCCGGCCTCTTCGAGAGCCTGCCGGTATTCGCCGAGGAGCTTGCGGCGCATCGCCCAGACCCCAGCCGTGTGGGCACCGCGCGGGAGTTCCCGCAGTGAAGCGTCTACCTGGCCGGAGCCCGCACCGGCAACGGCGTGTCCTTGCGCTTCGCGTTGTGCCGCCAGCCCCCGGATCCGTGGTGGCAGCGTGCTGCTCTGGGCGCGACGGGCCAGAGCGATGGTCTGCTCGGCGTCGTCCCGGTACAACGTGACCAAGGCTCTGCGGACCAGCGCGTAGCCGGCCAGTGCCTGGTCACCGCCGGCTGCCGCCAGATCGACCGCCCGCTGCGTCCACCACAGTGCCGCCCGCTCGTCGCCGGTCTCCTGCACCAGCCAGCCGACATACTCGGCGTACCGGGAGCCGAGGGCCAGCAACTGCTGGCGGGTGCTGGTGTCGGTGTGAGCAGACAGTTCGCGCAGACTGTGCGTCTGAGCGATCAGGACAGGCAGGAGCAGACCGGGTTCCACGGTCTGGCCGAGTCTCCGGTAGTGCGTGAACAGCGAGCGGGAGGCTTCCAGCATGCCGGCACCCGAGGCCGGTGAGGCCGGGCCGGAGCCGTTCGAACGCCATGTCATCAGTGATGCGACGCCGGCGCTCACGACCCCTCGTCGGCCCAAGGACTGGAACCGGTTCGGGCCGTCCGGCGACAACTGCATGATCCAGTCCTCCTCGTCGATGCTGCCGGGTGGGGGTTCAGCGGATACGTCCGGAGCGCCCTTGGCCGCCAGGGCAATCAGTGCCCCGTTGGCACCGAGGGCGGCGTCGCACAGCCGAACGAGGTCACGGCTGGGTGCCTTGATCCCTCGCTCGACTTTGCTCAACTGCGCCTTGCTGTAATGCACGGCGCCGGACAAGGCCGTGAGGCTCAGCCCGGCCTCCAGACGCCGCTTCCTCAGCTCTTCGCCGAACTCGGTGGGCGGGTGTGGCACGGAACCCTCCAAAGCCCCTCCGCCCAAGTCTGATTGGTGCTGCACGAAAGAGTGCGGCAACCCCTCCCGGACGGACAAGGCGATCGATGCTGTTTCCCGTTTCCTTCTCCCGGGGCGGGGCGCAGCATTCGTGGGGGGAACTTGTGCCGGTCACAGAGCCGAGCGAGTTGTGCCCCCCCATCAGGTTGGGGCAAAGTTGCCAAGCTTCTGGCTGGCAGGCGGACCCCGCCCGACCAGGCGTAGTGGCCGTAAGCCATGAAGTGCAATCCGATCGTGACGCTCGTTTGACGCTCTGGAGCTCCGCCGGTCTGCTCGGGTCAACCAAGAATCCGGCCGGACAGGACGGCCAAGTGTTGCGGCTCCATGACATGGTCTGTGGTTGGCTCATGCCGGGTTGTGAGGCCCGTCTTGTTGCGCGGGGCCGCATCTGGTGCCCAGGCGAGTGTGGAGGCTGTGCACGGTTCCGGCACTGGCTGCGACGGAATGGCGGGTGTAGCGAGTGTTCGGGACGCCAGGATGCGTCACGCGCTGCGTTTGTCGAGATCCCATAATCGGGGGCAGCGGTCAGCATGGTTCCGAAGAGGGTGGGGTTCCGCGCTCGCCGAGGGAAGGGCGATCCGCCGGCGACTCGCGGCGCGAGTTCGAGAACGCCGTGGTGAGAGGGGCGCGGGAAGTGTGCCCGGAGCCCCCACCGATATCTAACTACCTGTCAGTAAAGTCAGCATTGGGTCAGCATCAGTCCGACCTAAGCTGACTACGGCTGGCGAAACTTGCACTTCAAGGCGGGGTGCAATGGCGGTGTGAAGGGGGTTTGCTCGCGCGGTCTGAGCGAACCGGGCGGGGTGTGCTTCACCTCGCCCGACTAGGTGCGTGCTGAGCTAGAAAGTGCCAGCTCAGCGCACTCGACCCCGCGGCTTCAGTGGCACAGCCGGCAGCTCAGGTGCAGGCAGCGGATCTCCGTCGTACCCCTTCACTTCCCCAAATCTTGACCCGCTCATCCAGTCCTCACGGGCCTGCTTGATGTCGTCCTGCGTGCGTCCGACGAAGTTCCACCACATGATCAGCTCCTCGGCGAACGGCTCGCCGCCCAGCAGCATGATCTTGGCGTCGGACTCTGCGCGCAGCGGGAGTTCGGTGCGGCCGCAGCCCAGGTAGAGCATCGAGCCGGGCAGCACCGGTACGCCGTCCACGTGCACCTCGCCGGACATGGCGAGCACGCCGTACTCGAAGTCGGGTTCGAGCGGCAGTCGGACATCGGTGCCCCGGGTGAGCGCGAGGTCCGCGCCGACGATCGGGGTGAACGTCGTACCGGGGGAGGCGGCGCCGTCCAGGCCGCCGAGGATGACCGTGGCGGTCAGGCCGGGCGCGGTGACCGTGGGCAGGTCGGGATGGTGCTCGAACTTCGGCTCCGTGTGCCGGTGCTCGTCGGGGAGCGCGACCCACAGCTGGGCGCCGTGCAGATAGCGGGCGTGCGGCTTCGGGCTCTCTTCGGAGTGGCTGATCGCCCGGCCCGAGGTCATCAGGCCCAGCTCCTTGGGGCGGATCATCTGCAGGCTGCCGGTGGAGTCCCGGTGCAGCACCTCGCCCTCGTGCAGCCAGCTGACCGTCTGCAGTCCGATGTGCGGATGGGGCGGGACCTGCATGCCCGGCTCGTCGGCGATGTCGTCGGGGCCGTAGTGGTCCACGAAGGCCCAGGCGCCGATCATGCGCCGGCCGAGGTTCGGCAGCAGTCGGCGTACCTCGCTCGACTCGCCGAGTTGCACATGACGGGGGCTCAGCAGCTCGCGGACGGGTTCGGCGACTACGAAGCCGCGGCCGCCACACACACTGGGCACGGGCGCGCGGTCAAGGTTGCTCATGCCGCCCAACCTAGCGGCAGGCCGTCGCCGTTGCCGAGTGCGCCGAGGGTGTTGTGCGGGCGTTTGGCGGACAGCAGACCCCGGGTGGCGCTTGGTTAAGTCAATCAGTTGACTTACATTCGGGGGAGCGTGCAGGCCGCGTCCCTGTGATGGAGGCGTCTCCGGCCACGGCGTCACCCGCGTCGAGGCCGAGCTTTCGCCCCGAGCGCGGGTGTGCGGCACGGTGCAGGCCCCTCACGGACCACTGGGCGACGCGCGGGTGACGCTGCTGGACGCGGCGGGAAACGTCGTCGCCACCGCGACGACCGGCGCCGACGGGGCGTACGCCTTCTCCGACCTGGACGGCGGCCCGTACACGGTGATCGCCGCCGGCTGTCCGCCGGGGGCCGCCGCCGTGACCGTCCTGGGCGACATCGACGACCACGACATCGAACTCGCCCATCCCGGGGCGTAGTCCCCACAGTCGAACCCGCAGGCCTCCCTGTGCCCCCGCGTTCCCCGGAGCCGCCCGGATCACGGTGCCGGGGATCTCGGGGTCGGTTCGGCCGTGGACGGGCGGACCGGGCTCGGGACCGGTGACGGGGTGCCGATCGTCGGGCCGGGGGAGTGGGCCGGCTCGGCGGGGCGGGCCGGGCCGTCGTGGACGGTGAAGAAGACCAGCGCCGCCACCGCGGCCAGCGCGAGCAGCCCCACCGCGACCCGGCGCACCGTGACCCGGCGGGGGCGGAGAGCCGCGGTCGGCGGACGCAGGGGCCTGAGGTCGGCCGGGCCGACGGACTGCGCCCGCGCGGCCAGGGCGGCTCGAAGCCGCTCCTCGACCCCCGTCGGCGCGGTCCCGGTACCGGATGCGTTCATCGCAGACCCTCCAGACGACGGCCGAGGGCGTCCAGGGCCCGGCTGGCCGTGGACTTGACGGTGCCCCGCGACAGGCCGAGCGTCGCCGCGATCTCGGCCTCGGACAGGTGCGACCAGTACCGCAGGACCAGCACCTCCCGCTGACGCGACGTCAGTGTCCGCAGAGCCGCCAGCACTTCGCGGTGGTCCTCGTGGAGAAGGACGTCCTCCTCGGGGGCGGGCACGTGCTGCTCGCGTTCGGGCGTGTGCGCCCGTACGGTCCTGCGCCGCCGCAGCACCGAGCGGGCCGCATTGACGACACTGGTGCGCAGATACGCCTCCGGGTCGTCCAGCGAGCCGAGCCGGTGCCCGTGACGCCGGAACAGCGCGGTGAACGCGTCCTGTACGACGTCCTCAGCCGTGGGCAGGTCGTCGACCAGCAGCACCGCCAGGCGAACCAGCGACAGACGGCGGTGGTGGTACAACTCCTCGATGCGGGGGACAGGTTCGGTGGCGAGCAGCCCGGGCATGCCGGTGTTGCCGTTGCCGTTGCCGTTGCCGTTGCCGGGCCGTGCCGGGTCGGCCGTCGTGCCTGCGCGCACGCGTGCGAGGACACGGGTCCGCAGGGCATGCGTGAACCAGCGCCACGGCGGGGCGGACCGCGGGGTGCCCGCCCTGTCCCAGGGCAGGGCCGCCGCCGGCGGCGGTGTTGCTGTCGTCATGGGTCTCCCGGCCGGGTGTGCGGGGAGCCGCACCGGGCGACTCCCCGCACACCGGCATGCCTCAGTGCTTCTGGGGATCCGGGGACGGCGTGTCGTACGCGGTCGCGGGGGCCGGCCTCGGCGACCCCGTCGGGTGGCCGTGACGCGGTGCCGGTACGGGGGCCGGGGCGGCAGGCACGGACCGCGGCACCCCCAGGCGTGCGGGCGACGGCACCGGCGAGGGAGTGGCTGTGCGGGGAACGGACGGGACCGGCGAGGGGGTGCCCGTGTGCGGAGCGGACGGGACCGGTGAGGGGGTGCCTGCGTGCGGAGCGGACGGGACCGGTGAGGGGGTGCCTGCGTGCGGAGCGGACGGCACCGGCTCCGGCGTCGCCGTGCGGGTCGGGGTCGGGGTCGGTGCCGGAGTCGGCTTCGCGTGACCGCCCGCGGGGACGGGCGAGGGCGCGGCGGTGGCGTCGGGCCGGGACGCGGAGTGCGCGCCGCTCTGGGACGCCTGCGCGGTCACGGCACCGCCGACGGCCAGCGCCGCGCCGACGGCGGAGACCCCCAGGACGGTGCGCAGCCTGCGGATGCGGCGAGGGCGGGGGATGCGGTGTGCGGACATGGGTTCCTTCGGTTGCTCGGGTCGGTCGGACATCGGTCGAAGTGGAGGCCTCCATCCCGACAGACGTCCGACCCCGAGCGAGGTTGCAGGCTTCGGCCGACGAATTTTCCGCGTCGGCGAACTGCTGTGCAGGGTCTACGCGGACCCGGTGGTAACGGAGCCCGGTCAGCCGGCTCCGCCCGTCCACTCCGGTGCCAGCACCGACCAGATCTCCTCGTCGTGCCGCTGTCCCCGGTAGAGGTGACTCTCCCTGAGGACGCCGTCCCTGCGCATGCCCAGCCGCCGGGCGACCGCGATGCTCGGGGTGTTGTCCGGTGACACCCACCACTCCATCCGGTGGATGCCCCGCTCCCGGATCGCCCAGTCGATCAGCACTCGGGCACCCCGGGTCACCAGGCCCCGGCCCACCGCCGCCGGCTCCAGCCAGCAACCGGCCTCGGCGGTGCCCTGAGCCACGTCCATCCGGCGCAGGATCACCGCCCCGACCAGCGTGCCGTCGTAGCGGATCCCGCAGATGCGGCCCGCGTCGGCGGCCTCCTTCTCGGCGTACGCCTGCAGGAACGCCCGGCCGGTCGCCAGGTCCGTGATCACGTCCGGCAGTCCGTTGAACCGTCCGATGAACTCACGCCCCCGGTCCACATGGGCGAGGAACTCCGCGGCCTGCCAGGGGCCCAGGGGGCACAGTTCGGCGCCGTCGTCTCCGAGCGGGATGGTGTACATGGTCACCTTCGGGCCACGGGGTGGGACATCTGGTACGCCAGCCTACGGTCGGCCCCTTCCCCGATCCGTGTGAGGGTCTCGTCCAGTTCCATGAACCACTCCCAGACCGCCCGCCCGTCGGCAGCTGCCAGCCGGGCGACGACCAGGTCCTCCAACTCCGGGACGCGTTTGCCCTTCCACGCCTTGTCGGCGAGGCTCACCAGCAGGTCCTCCACGCCGGTCCCGGACGCGGTCCAGGAGGCGTGTGTCCCGGCGAACCGGGCCAGCCCGGCCTCCACACCGTGCTCCAAGAGCAGTTCCCGCCCGGCCTCCTCGTGCCGGGCGCCCGGGCCGGAGAGTTCGGCCGGGTGCACAGCCTTGCCGATGTCGTGCGTCGCGGCACCGAAGAGGACCGCCCGGGCATCGAACTCCAGGCCCGGGCAGTGCCGTTGAACCCAGCCGACGAGCTGCGCGGCCACGTCGTGCACCGCTCTGAGATGGGCGACCAGACGGGGCGGGGCGTCGACCCGGGCCAGCAGCTCGGTGGCCCGCTCGGGAAGCGGCCGCAGCGGTGGGTCGAAGGTCGTGTCCGTCGCGACCGACACTGTGCTGATGGCTGTCACCGTGCGAGAGTAATCCCCAGCGCGCGTGACGGACGCATCACGGAGGGTGTTCATGCAGGCGTTGCACACGGCGTTTCTGCTCGGTACGGGGCTCTTCTGGACCGCGGCCTACGTGTTGCTGATCCGCACGGGGCTGCGGGAACGCACCTTCGGGATGCCCGTCGTCGCGTTCGCCACCAATCTCAGCTGGGAGTTCATGTTCGCGTTCGTGCGGCCCCCGTCCGGTGTCATGCACGGCATCAACATCGTCTGGTTCTGCTTCGACCTCGCCATCGGCTACACCGTCGTACGCTTCGGAAGGGCCGAATTCCCCTATCTCCCCGACCGGTTGTTCCTGCCCGCGCTGGCTGTCCTGGTCGCTCTCGCCTATCCGGGCATGAACTACGCCTCGGAGCAGTTCGACGAGGGTGTCGGCGCGATCACCGCGTTCGGGAGCAACCTGGCCATGTCCGGCATGTTCCTGGCGATGCTGGCCGCGCGCCGGAGCACGCGCGGCCAGTCGCCGGGTATCGCCGTGACCAAGCTGGTGGGCACCGCGTGCGCCTCGCTCGCACTGCTCACCGACCCGGACGGCGCCCCGCGCTACGACAGCGCCCTCATGCACTACCTCTACATCGGCTGCTTCGTCCTCGATCTCGCCTACGCGTACGCGGTGTTCGCCGTCCGGCGCGCCGAGCGGACGTCCCGCGTGGCCGAGGTGCCCCCTCAGGGTGTGCTCCAGCACTGATCGGCGCCCCCGGCGTGGTCCCACGTCACCATGTGGCGCGACCCGACAACGTTGTCCCGGCGTGGTGTGCGTTTCGCGGGGTGGCACGTCGATGCCACCGGGTGAGATCTTCGACGACCCCTGGTGCCCCGCACTCGGTGCTGGTTCCTCCGGATGGCGGCTCCGACAGGCCGGGCCGACGATGGAGGCGTGGGGTACGGTCACCGCCGCAGCGCCGGTGCCGTCCGAGGCCGCCGGGGGACGGAGGCCGGCCCCGGCCGTGGTGAGCGGCCGGATGGGAGGACACCGTGATGCTGGAAGTGAAGACGGTCGACAAGCCGGACGAACGGCGTGACTTCCCCCGCGGCCACCTCGAAGCGCTCCACCTGACCGGGCTCGACTTCGCGGTGGGCACCTTCGAACCGGGCTGGCGCTGGTCGGAGTCCGTGGCACCCATCGCGGGCACCAAGAGCTGCATGGTCCACCACAACGGCTATGTGCTCCAGGGACGGATGCATCTGCGCATGGACGACGGAGGCGAGGGCGAGGTCGGCCCCGGGGACGTCTTCGTCTGCCCGCCGGGTCACGACGCCTGGGTCGTGGGTGACGAACAGGTCGTGGTGCTGGACTTCGCGGGAGGCATGGCCCAGAACTACGCGCGGGCTCAGGGGGCCTGAGCCGGTCATGGTGGTGCCCCGTGGTACGTACGCCACCGCGGGGCACCGCCATGACCGGCCGCCCGAGGGCTGCGCCGTACGGTCGCCCGAGGGCTACCCCGTAGCCCGTAGCCCGTAGCCCGTAGCCCGTAGCCCGTAGCCCGTAGCCCGTAGCCCGTCGTCGGTCGTGGGGGTGGTCTGTCGCCCCTCGTCGGCCGCGCGTGACCGCGGCCGACCTGCAGGCAGGTGCGGTGCGTGTGGGGCCGACGACCGTCAGAGAGCGTGGGTGGTGGCGCCCTTCTCCGCCTGCTCGACGGCCTCCGCGTGGCCGAACAGGCCGGGCAGGCCCCCGGTGTGGACGAACACGGTCTTCTCACCCGGCCGCACGTCACCGTCCCGGACGGCGGCGGTCAGGCCTGCCAGGGCCCGGCCGGTGTAGATGGGGTCGAGGACGACGCCCTCGGTGCGGGCGGCGAGCCGGAGCGCCTCGGCCACCGGACCGGTCAGTGCCGCGTACCCGCTGCCCACCTGGTCACGGCGCACCCTCAGCCGGTCCGCGGTGACCTGCTCCGCGGCGAGCGGACCCGCGAACTCCGTCACCGCCGCGCTCGGGTCGGCCAGCGCGCCCACGTCCACGCCGAGCACCGATTCCGTTCCCAGGGCGGCGACCAGTCCGGCCATCGTGCCGCCCGAGCCGAGCGCGACCACCGCCGTGCGCAGGTCCGGCACCTGCGTGCGCAGCTCCTCGCCGCACCGCACATAGCCCCGTGCGCCCAGCGTGCTGGACCCGCCGAAGGGGATGAGGGCCGGCCGGGCGCCCGTCTCGCGCAGTCGCACACACACCTCGGCCGCCACGGCGTTCAGTCCGGCCTGGTCCACGTCGCCCGCCCAGGCGAGCCGCGCTCCCAACAGGCCGTCCAGCGCGAGGTTCCCGGAGCGCGACCCACCGGGCGAGCCGCGCAGCACGAGGACGGCGTCCAGGCCCAGCCGGGCGGCCGCGGCGGCCGTCAGCCGGGCGTGGTTGCTCTGCGGGGCGCCCGTGGTGACGAGGGTGTCCGCCCCCTCGGCGAGCGCCGCGCCCACGGTCCACTCCAGCTTGCGGATCTTGTTCCCGCCGCCGCCCAGCCCGGTCAGGTCGTCCCGCTTGATCCACAGGTCCCCGGGACCGAGCCCGAGCGCGGCGGCGAGCCGGGGTGCCGGCTCCACGGGAGTGGGGAAGGTGCCGAGCTGCACGGGCGGATGGCTCATGTCGTACGTCCTCGTCTGCGGGCGCATGGAAGGCGGGCGGATGGATGGCGCGCGGCCGGCGGAGAGATGGTGGTGCCTGCCCGCCGACCGGTGTCAGTCGATCACGCCGGACCACGCCGCGTCACACCGGCTGCTGCCGCGCCATCGGCTGCTGCACGCCCGAAGCCGGCGTGCGATCGGAGGCTGCGCGCAGGTCGCCGGCGTGCCATCGGCTGCTGTGCACCAGCAGCGGCCCCGCCATGGGCGGCTGCAGACGAGCGGCGACCGTGTCCATGGGCGGCTGCAGACGAACGGCGACCGTGTCCATGGGCGGCCGCAGACGAGCGGCGACCGTGTCCATGGGCGGCCGCACTCCAGCGGCACCCGTGCAATGGTCGGCTGCACACCCGCGGTGACCGTGTCATCGGCCGCTCCCCTCCGGCGGCGGTCGCACGGTCCCCTGCCTCACACCGGCAGCAACCGTGCGACCAGCGCGCCCAGCTGCCGGGCGTTGCGGCACTCGTGCATCTCGACCAGCTCGGCGTAGGCGGGCGCCGCCGAATCGCCGGTGCCCCACTGGGCGCGCGGCTCGGGATTCAGCCAGTACATGCGGCGGGCGCGGCGGGCGATGTCGCGGACGGCGGGCAGGTTCGGGTCGCTCATGTTGGTGCGGGCGTCACCGAGCACGAACACGGTCGTCCGGGGGCCGGCCGCGTCGCCGTACCGCTCGGCGAACTCGCCCAGGGCGACGCCGTAGTCGCTGCTGCCGTGCCAGCCGGTCAGCGTGGCCTCGGCGCGGATCCGGGCGCCGAGCCCTTCCGGGTCGGCGTGTCCGTGGCCGAGCAGGCCCGTCACCTCGTCGAGGCGGTTGACGAAGGCGAACACCCGGACCTTGCTGAACTGGTCGTGCAGTGCCTGTACCAGCAGCATGGTGAAGTCCGAGAATCCGGACACGGAGCCCGAGACGTCGCAGAGCAGCACCAGTTCGGGCCGGGCGGGGCGGCGCCTGCGCAGCACCGGCCGCATCGGCACCCCGCCCGTGGACAGCGAGGAACGCACGGTGCGGCGCAGGTCGATCGTGCCGCGCGCGGCCCGGCGGCGGCGCGCGGCGAGCCGGGTTGCCAGCTTGCGCGCGAGCGGCTGCACGGTCCTGCGCAGCTCGGTGAGCCGGTCCCGGCCGGCGTACAGGAAGTCCACCCGGTCGGCGGTCGGGGCGACGGCCCGCCGGGCGATCTCGTCCCGTCCGCGCCGCTCGGCCACCCGGCGCCGTGCCTCCGCTGCCACCAGCCGGCGGAACACCTCGATACGGCTCCGGATCTCGTCGTCCAGCAGCCGGTCGGCGAACCCCGCGCCGCCGTCCTGGCCCCGCACGTCGGCCCGCACCCGGGCCAGCAGGGTCTGCGGGCGGAGCCGGTCGAGGGTCTGGTAGGCCGACCAGCCGTCCGCCCCCGGTGAACTCCCGTACCCGCCCAGGCCGTCCACGGCCTGAGCCGCCAGGCGTGCCATCAGGGACCGGTCGTCGGCGGCCAGCGCGTCGGCGAGGCGGTCGCGCAGCTCCTCCCGGTCCGCGGTGCCGACGTCCGCACCGCCGACGCCGCGCGGGAAGTACAGGTCGAAGACGGGGTCGAACACCGCACGCTGTGCCGGGCCGTGCAGCAGGGTCGCCGCCAGCCCCTCCCGCAGCAGACGCCGGTCGGCGAGCCCCAGCGCCTCGACCGCGAGGGCCGCGTCCACGCTCTCCCCGGTGCCGATCCGTACGCCGTGCGCGCGCAGCGCAGCGACCAGACCGGTGATCCGCTCGTCGACACCGCTCACAGGGCGTCCAGGTCGAGCTTGGCCGCGGCCTTCTGCACGTCGTCCTGGTGCTTGAGGATCACGCCCAGGGTGTCCCGTACGACGGCCTCGTCCAGCGTGCCGGCGCCCAGGGCCAGCAGGGTGCGTGCCCAGTCGACGGTCTCGGCGACCGACGGCGCCTTGCGCAGGTCCATCGCGCGCAGCGCCCCGACCACGCGCACCAGCGACTCGGCCAGCGCCTCGTCGAGCCCGGGCACCTTCAGCCGTACGATCCGCCGCTCCAGCTCCTCCTCGGGGAACCCGATGTGCAGGAACAGACAGCGGCGGCGCAGCGCCTCGGACAGCTCCCGGCCGGCGTTGGAGGTGAGGACGACGAAGGGGCGGCGGGTCGCGGTGATCGTGCCCAGCTCGGGGACGGTGACCTGGAAGTCGCTGAGCACCTCCAGCAGCAACCCCTCCATCTCCACGTCGGCCTTGTCGGTCTCGTCGATCAGCAGCACGGTCGGCTCGTCGCCGCGGATCGCGGTCAGCAGCGGGCGGGGGAGCAGGAACTCCTCGCTGAAGATGTCGGTGCGGGTCTCGTCCCAGCTCTGGTCGCGGCCCGCGCTGATGCGCAGCAGCTGCTTGGCGTGGTTCCACTCGTACAGCGCCCGGGACTCGTCGACGCCCTCGTAGCACTGCAGCCGGACCAGCCGTGCCCCGGCGACCTGGGCGACGGCCTTGGCCAGCTCCGTCTTGCCGACCCCGGCGGGGCCCTCCACCAGCAGTGGCTTGCCCAGCCGGGCGGCGAGGAAGACGGTCGTGGCGACGGCCGGCGAGGCGAGGTACCCGGTCTCGGCGAGGCGGGCGGAGACGTCGTCGACGGATGTGAACAACGGGGCCTCCGGCGGGTCGGGGATGGGCGGCGCCCTCCTATCTAAGCGCTTGTTCACCGCCTGTGTCACGAGGATCCGGCCAAGTCCCACGGGGGTAGACCGACCGGTTTCCCTTCAATCCGGACGCGGTGACCTCGCCGTATCGCCACCACCGACGAGGCGTCCCCTGGCCCGCGCCCGTCGGCCCGCACCCCGGACGGGCCACCACAACGCGCCGCTCCTCTCGCCCGCCCGGTGCAATGGACTCGTGACCGCGCCCCCGGACGACTGCCTCGCGCGCAACGAATGGATCTGCGGCGCCTATCTGAGCACCCGTCGCGAGGTCCTGCTCGACGCGGTCGGCCAGCACCTCCGGCTGACAGCGCTGTCGGTCCTCATCGGCCTGGTGATCGCCCTGCCGCTGGCGGTGCTGGCCCGCCGCTGGGCCCTGACGGCCGGTCCGGTCCTCGCCGTGACGACGATCCTCTACACGATCCCGTCCCTGGCGATGTTCTCCCTGCTCCTGCCCCTCTACGGACTCTCGGCCACCCTGGTCGTCGCGGGCCTGGTGGTCTACTCGCTCACCGTGCTCGTCCGGAACATCCTCGCCGGGCTGCGCGCGGTCCCGCAGGAGACCCGGCAGGCCGCGCGCGGACTCGGCTACGGCCCGATCCGGCTGCTGCTCACCGTCGAACTGCCCCTGGCCCTGCCCGCAGCGATGGCCGGGCTGCGCATCGCGACCGTCTCCGCGGTCTCCCTGGTCACGGTCGGCGCCATCGTCGGCTTCGGAGGCCTCGGGAACCTCATCTACGCGGGCATGAACACCTACTTCAAGGCCCAGGTGCTCACCGCGTCCGTGCTGTGCGTGCTGATCGCCGTCGTAGCGGACCTGCTCCTGCTGGGCGTGCAGTGGCTGATCACCCCCTGGGTGAGGGCGGCCCGCGCATGAACACGCTCGGCGCCGGCTGGGACTGGCTCACCGACCCCGCGCACTGGTCGGGCGACGACGGAGTCTGGCACCGGCTGCTCCAGCACCTGGTGCTCACCGTCGTCTGTCTGCTGATCAGCTGTCTGATCGCACTGCCGGTCGCGCTGGTCCTCGGCCATCTGGGCAAGGGCGGCGCGCTCGCGGTCAACATCTCCAACGCCGGGCGGGCCGTCCCCACCTTCGCCGTCCTGGTCCTGCTCCTGCTCACCCCCGTCGGGAACTGGGGCGAAGGGCCCACCGTGGTCGCCCTGGTGCTGTTCGCCGTGCCGCCGCTGCTCACCAACGCCTACGTCGGCATGCGCGAGGTCGACCGGGGCGTCGTTCAGGCGGCCCGGGGCATGGGGATGACCGGGCGGCAGATGCTGTTCCGCGTGGAACTGCCCCTTGCGCTGCCCATGATTGCGGGCGGGGTGAGGATCGCCGCGGTCCAGCTCGTGGCCACCGCCACGATCGCGGCGCTCGCGGGCGGCGGCGGCCTCGGCCGGATCATCACGGCGGGCTTCAACCTGGCCAGCACACCCCAGGTGGTCGCCGGTGCCTTCCTCGTCGCCGTGTTCGCACTGATCGTCGAGGGCGTCTTCGAGGTCGCCGAACGCCTGGCACCCACGTGGGCCAGGGGCGGCCGCCGGTGAGGGGCCGTGCCGCGGCGACGCCGGCCGCGCTGTGCGCCTGGGCCGCGCTGTGCACCCTGGCCGCCTGCACCACCGGCCCCTCCCTGGAGAACCGCGGCGAGGTCACCGCACCGCCCGGCGACAGCCACCGTCTGACCATCGGCTCGGCCGGCTTCACCGAGAGCGACCTGCTCGCCCAGATGTACGCCCAGCTGCTGAACCGGGCCGGCTACAAGACGTCCCTCATCTCCGTAGC